>JBOIAH010000329.1:0-6132 GCA_050739055.1 Steroidobacteraceae bacterium
GACATGAGCAGCGAGCTGTGGAACCAGCCGCGGTGCTGGTCCGAGCCCTCCAGGTACAGGTCCACCGGAGCTGCAACCTCGGGCCGTTCGCTGCCCACGCACTCGAACGACAGTCCCGAGTCGGCCCATACGTCCATGACGTCGGTTACCTTGGCGTACTGCGCCGCTTCCTCGCCCAAGAGCTCGCGCGGCTCGAGCGAGAACCACGCGTCGATCCCGCCGCGCGCGACGCGCGTGGCGATCGCTTCGATCAGCTCCTGGGTGCGCGGGTGCAGCTCGCCGCTCTGGCGGTGCACGAACAGCGGAATCGGCACTCCCCAGGTGCGCTGGCGCGAGATGCACCAGTCCGGCCGGCTCTCGATCATGCCGGTGATGCGCGGTTCGCCCCAGGCCGGGGTCCACTGCACTGCCTTGATGTCGCGCAGGGTGTGCGCGCGCAGGCCCGCGCGCTCCATGCTGATGAACCACTGCGGCGTGGCGCGGAATATGACCGGACTTCTGTGACGCCAGCAATGCGGGTAGCTGTGACGGAATGGCTCCTGGTGCACGAGATGACCGGCCGCCGCGAGCGCCGCGATCAGCACGGTGTTGGCCTCGTCCACCTTCAGGCCCGCGACCAGCGGCGTGCCGGGTAGAAAACGCCCGTCGTCGCCGACCGGGTTGGTAACCGGTAGTCCGTAGCGCTGCCCGACGGCGAAGTCCTCCTGGCCGTGGCCGGGGGCGGTGTGCACCGCGCCGGTGCCCGCCTCGAGCGTCACGTGCTCGCCCAGGATGACCGGCACCGGCCGCTCCTGCAGGGGATGCAGGACCTTCAGCCCCTCGAGGTCGCGTCCCTCGGCGTCGCCGATCACGGCGCCGCTCATGCCGTAGCGCTTGAGACACGCGTCGCGCAGTTCCTGCGCCAGGATCAGCCGCCGCGGCTCACCGTGCCGCTCGCCATGCCGCTCGGCCTCTACCAGCACGTAGCGAAACTCCGCGCGCACCGCCACGGCCTGGTTCGCCGGCAGCGTCCAGGGAGTGGTGGTCCAGATCACCAGGTCCACGGGCGCTGCGCCCAGTCGTGCCGTGTCCAGGTGCACTCGCCCCGCCAGAGCGGCGTTGTCGGCGACGCGGAACGCGACGTCGATCGCGGGCGAGGTCTTCTCCTCGTACTCGACCTCGGCCTCGGCGAGCGCGGAGCGGCAATCCACGCACCAGTGCACCGGCTTTACGCCCTGGTAGAGATGTCCGTTACGGATGATGCGGCCGAAGGCGCGCAGCTGCTGCGCCTCGTAGCCCGGCGCCATGGTGGCGTAGGGATGCTCCCAGTCCCCGAGAACACCTAACCGCTTGAAGTCGGTGCGCTGCAGGTCGATCTGCTCCTGGGCGTACGCGCGGCAGGCAGCGCGAAATGCCCGTGCATCGAGCTTCTGGCCGGGTCGGCCGTGCTTTTTCTCCACTTGCAGCTCGATCGGCAGTCCGTGGCAGTCCCAGCCGGGGATGTACGGGGAGTCGAAGCCGTCGAGGGAGCGCGATTTGACGACGATGTCCTTCAGGATCTTGTTGACCGCGTGGCCGATGTGGATCGCGCCGTTCGCGTACGGCGGTCCGTCGTGCAGCACGAAGCGCGGCCGGCCGCGCGCCAGCGCGCGCAGCTTCGCGTACACGCCGCGCTCCTCCCAGCCCCGTGCCGTGGCGGGCTCGCGCTGGGCGAGATCCGCCTTCATGGGGAAGTCGGTGTGCGGCAGGTTGATCGTGTGCTTGTAGTCCGCCATGGCCACTCGTTCAGACGTTGAGGATGCGGCGCGCTTCTGCAGCATCGCGCTGCATCTGCGCCACCAGCGCATCGAGCGTCGCAAAGCGTTGCTCGTCGCGCAGCTTGGCGGCGAACTCTACCTCGATCTCGCGCCCGTACAGGTCGTCGCGAAAATCGAATACATGCGCCTCGAGCAGCGCTTCGACCCCGCCAACGGTGGGACGCGTCCCGAGGCTTGCGACCCCCGGTCGCGCAGTCCGGGCCGCGCCGTGCACCTGGACGGCGAAAATTCCTGCGACCGGCGCGCGCCGGCGCCCGAGGGCCAGGTTCGCGGTCGGGAATCCCAGGTCTGCCCCCAAGCGCTTGCCGCTGATCACGCGGCCGCGCATCGAGTACGGCCGCCCGAGCCAGCGGCGCGCCCGCTCGAAGTCCCCGCCCGCCAGCGCCGCGCGCACCCCGCTGCTGCTGATGCGCTCCCCTTCGAGCATCACCGGGGGCATCACGTCCACCGCGAATCCGAGGCGCTCCCCCGCCGCGGCGAGTGCCGGCGCCGAGGCCTCGCCGCGGTGCCCGAAGCGGAAATCGTGGCCGACCACCACGATCGCCGCTCGCACCTCCCGCGCCAGCAGCTGCGCGAAGTCCCGGGCGGGGAGGTTACGCAAAGCCTCGCCAAAGCGCAGCACCCACAGGTAGTCGAGCCGCACCCGCTCGAGGATCCGCCAGCGCTCGCGCAACGTCGTGAGCCGCGCCGGCGGGTCACGAGGCGTGAGGAACTCGCGCGGCATGGGCTCAAAGGTGAGCAGCACAGAGGGCTCTCCGAGCCGCGCGGCATGCTCGTTCACGCGCGCGAGCAGTGCCTGGTGGCCCCGGTGCAATCCGTCGTACGTGCCAATGGTCACGGCACATCCGCGGTGGCGGGCCGGCAGACTCCCCGGTCCGCGAATGAGCTCCATAAGACCTCTTCCTCGGGCACCCGCCGCTAGTTTATGTGAACCACCCGCACCGTGCCCCGCCCGCCCTGCGGGCGCGCGTTGACAAGGGCTGCCGCGGTACGCAGACTACCGGCCCCCGCCACCGGGGAGGCTTCCGCAAACGGAGATTTCGTGGCCAATACCAAGTCCGCCGAAAAAGCTGCCCGCCAGGCCGAAAGGCACCGCGAACGTAACGTCGCGCTGCGCTCACGCATGCGCACCGCGGTGCGAAAGGTGACCGTGGCCATCGCCGGCGGGAACAAGGAGGCGGCCCAGAATACCTATAAGGAAGCCGTCCCGGTCATCGATACGCTCGTGGGCAAGCAGATCATCCACCGCAATAAGGCCGCGCGGCACAAGAGCCGCCTGGCGGCTCGCATCCGTTCGATGCAATGAGGCAGTGATGAACCCGAACGACAAGACCCGGATCCCGACGCCCGTTGTCTCAACGCCGCTCAAGTTGCGGCCGGCGGCTCGACGGCAGTTTCTGCTGGAGATGATGCGCGCTCGCGTGCCGCGCGATCGTGCTCCTCCAAAAGCGTCATAACCGCCGCACACAGTTCCCGGGTTCCCTGACGGCTCGCCCCTGAGATCAGGAAGTGCGGCCCAGGGAGGCGCAAGCCGCGCACGATGGCGCGCGCGCGTTTCTCGGCGTCCTCAGGCTGCAGCAGATCGCGCTTGTTGAGCACCAGCCAGCGGGGCTTCGCCGCCAGCTCGCGGCTGAATTTCCTGAGCTCCTGAACGATGGCGCGCGCATCGCGCACCGGGTCGGCGTCCGGGTCCGGCGGCGCGATGTCCACCAGGTGCAGCAGCAGCCGCGTGCGCTGCAGGTGCTTGAGGAACCGGTGGCCGAGGCCCGCCCCTTCCGCGGCCCCTTCGATGAGCCCGGGGATGTCGGCCATCACGAAGCTGCGATGCTCGCCCACGTCCACCACCCCGAGGTTCGGGTGCAGGGTGGTGAACGGATAGTCGGCGACCTTGGGCCGCGCGGCGGACACTGCGCGGATGAGCGTGGACTTGCCGGCATTGGGCAGACCCAGCAGTCCCACGTCGGCGATCACCTTGAGCTCGAATTCCAGCGAGCGCTTCTCGCCGGGAAGCCCCGGACCGAACTGGCGCGGCGAGCGGTTGGTGCTCGACTTGAACCGCTGATTGCCCCAGCCGCCCTTGCCGCCGCGCGCCACCAGCAGCTCATCGCCATCGCGCGTGAGGTCCCCGAGCTGCTCGTGCGTGTCGGCGTCCCGCACCACGGTGCCGATCGGTACCGGCACGTGAAGGTCCGGGCCCCCGCGGCCGGTGCAATCGTTGGAGCCGCCGGCCTCCCCGTGCGCTGCCTTGACAGTGCGCTCGATGCGAAAGTCGGCGAGCGTGTTGATGCCGGATGCGGCGCGCAGATACACGCTGCCGCCCCGGCCGCCGTCCCCGCCGTCCGGCCCGCCGAAGGGCACGAACTTCTCGCGCCGGAAGCTGGTGCTGCCGCGCCCGCCATTGCCGGCCTGCACGCGGACCCGGGCCTCGTCGACGAATTTCATGGCGTGACTCCACTACCGGCTTCTTCCCCGCTGCCGCAGACGAAAACCCCGGCGCGGGGCCGGGGTTTCTCGAACGCGCCGCAGCCTGCCCCGCGCTAGGCCTTCTCGGGCAACACGTTCACGTACAGGCGCTGCTCGACGCCCTTTTTCCGGAACTGCACCTTGCCGGTCACCTTGGCGAACAGGGTGTGATCGCTCCCCACGCCGACGTTGGCTCCCGCTCGCACCGGTGTGCCGCGCTGGCGCACGATGATGTTGCCGGCCAGCACCAGCTCGCCGCCGAAGCGCTTCACTCCCAGGCGCTTGGAGTGGGAATCGCGACCGTTCTTGGTACTGCCGCCTGCCTTTTTATGTGCCATGAGCTGTCCTGCGGGACCTAAGCGCGTCAGCCCGCGCTGATGTCCGTGACCTTCACTTCGGTGAACGGCTGCCGGTGGTTCTTCTGGCGCAGGTAGTGCGCGCGCCGCTTGAATTTCACGACCGACACCTTCGCGCCCTTGCCGTGACGGACCACGGTGGCGAGCACCTTGCCGCCCTTGAGGGTGGGCTTGCCGATCTTGACGTCCGTGCCCTCCCCGACCAGCAGCACCTCGCCGAATTCGACGGTGCTGCCCGGCTCCGCGTCGAGCTTCTCGACGCGCAACACGCCGTCTTTCGTCACCCGATATTGCTTACCGCCCGTGGCGATGACCGCGTACATAGTAGTTAAATGAGAACTGGGCTGGAGAGAAAGGCCGCGCATTCTACTGGCCGACCCGCCCTTCGGTCAAACGCCCATTTCTCCAGGGACCACGGGTACTTACCGAGGGTTCCCGGGAGTTCGCACGCACCGCTCCGGTCGGCTAGGATGCGCCGGCCGCCCTCGAGACAAGAGCCTCCCCGCAGGTATGCCCGTGCCGGCAATGACCCTGGAAGAAATTCGTGCGCTGGCGCAAGCGGATCTGCGTTCCGTGGACGGGGTCATTCGTGCGCGCCTCGCGAGCGCCGTGCCGCTGGTGGACCAGGTCGCCGAGCACATCTTCGCCGGCGGCGGTAAGCGCTTAAGACCGCTGCTGGTTGTGCTCAGCGCTCGCGCCTGCGGTTACCAGGGCGAGGCGCACATCGAGGCGGCCGCGTTCATCGAGTTCATCCACACCGCGACACTGCTGCATGACGACGTCGTGGACGGCTCATCGCTGCGCCGCGGACGCCATACCGCCAACGAGGTGTTCGGCAACCAGGCGAGCGTCCTGGTCGGGGACTTCGTGTACTCGCGCGCCTTCCAGATGATGGCCGCGCTCGCCTCCCAGCCGGTCATGGAGATCATGGCCGACGCGACCAACACCATCGCCGAGGGCGAAGTGCTGCAACTGATGAACGCCCACGACCCGGACACCACCGAGCAGCGTTACCTGGAAGTGATCTACCGCAAGACTGCGCGCCTGTTCGAAGCCGGCGCGGAAGTGGCGGCGGTGCTCGCCGGAGCCGGCCGGGAAACCCGCACGGCGCTCGCGTCCTACGGCCGCCACCTCGGCACCGCATACCAGCTGGTCGACGACGTGCTCGATTACCACTCCAACCCGGGAGAACGCGGCAAGAATCTCGGCGATGATCTCGCCGAAGGCAAACCGACCCTGCCGCTCATCCATGCGCTCAAACAGGGCAGCGAGGCGCAGCGCGCCGCCATCCGTACCGCCATCGAACACGGCGGTCTCGCGCAGCTTGAGCCCGTCATCGCCGCCATCGAGTCCACCGGCGGCCTCGAGTACGCTGCGAGCCTGGCGCGCCGCGAGGCGGGCGCGGCGTTTGGCGATGACCGCCTGTACCTCGAGCGCCTGATCGAGCCCGCCCGCCACGTCGAGGTGCAGATCGCCGCCGACGATCACGCCACGCTGGCGCTGGGCGAGCGCGACTG
>JBOIAH010000330.1:0-1125 GCA_050739055.1 Steroidobacteraceae bacterium
CTGCCACCGCGCCCCCGACGCCGGCAACGCCCGCGGCCGCCCCCGGCTGCCTGCCCACCGGCAACGGCTTCCTGCGGGCGCGCATTCGCGGCGCGCTCAATCTCGACATCAACTGGCGCAACGCCCAGATCGAATGCGCCGGCGGGCCGCGCGATGATGGCAGCGGCATCACGATGAGTTTCGCCGGCCCCCGGCGTGCCGACGGCCGGCGCCTGCGCCTGGTGTTCGGGCTCGGAGCCGCGCGCGAGGGCCGCGGTGGTCACGAGCTGCCGACCAATCTCACCGTGATCGTCGAGGGAGGCGCGCGCATGTTCAGCACCCGGGGCGAGGAGCGTTGCACGGTCGATACGCTGCGACAGCAACGCCTCGGTGCGCCCGGCGCAGTGCCGCGCTCCTATCGGATCGTGGCGCGCGGTTTTTGCATTTCCCCGGCCAGCACTCTCAACAATGCCGAGCGCATCCTGGTCAGCAGCTTCGATTTCGCGGGCCGCGCCGTGTTCGGGGACAGCGGCCGGTAACAGGAGACGCGTGCTGATCGCAAGAAAAATTTCTGGCGCGGCGTACGCCATCGTGCTTCTCGGGGTAGCCGGGGCGGCTCTCGCCCAGTCAGGCGCGCCGCTCGATCTGGCAAGCTTCCCGCGCGCATCCCTCGAGATCGTCCACCGCGCTCAACAGCATGCCGCTCACCGCTATCGGTTCGACGTGTGGGTGGCCGATACCCCGGAGCGCGCCACGCAGGGGTTGATGTTTGTGCACGACCTGCCGGCCGCGCGCGGCATGGTTTTTCCGCTGAAGCCGGCGCGCGTCGAGACCATGTGGATGAAAAACACCTACCTCGCGCTCGACATGCTGTTCATCTCCGCGGACGGGCGCGTCGTGAAAATCATCGAGCGGGCGCGTCCGCTGTCGCTCGACATGTTGAGCTCCGATACCCCGGTTGCTGCGGTGCTCGAGCTCAAGGGCGGAGAGGCGGCGCGACTCAAGCTCTCGGTCGGGGACCTGGTGACCTGGAAGCCGGCGCCAGCGGCCAGCCCGTAGGTTTCAACCGCGCGCTCGAACCGGCCTGCTGCATAGCGGGCAAGAGTCCGTGCGCCAGCCTTGTTACGAAGTGCTCGGCTGCTGAGG
>JBOIAH010000331.1:0-6359 GCA_050739055.1 Steroidobacteraceae bacterium
TCTATCCAACTGAGCTACGGGCGCGTTGGGGCGGGCGATGATACGCGCCGGCGGAAAGGGGGTCTATTTGCTCACCCATGCCACCACCGCACCGCCGACGGCCATTTCCGAAGCGGGGAGCCGAGCCGCTATACTTCCCGGCCTGATTGGCCGGCCGCATCCGCGCGTCCGCCACGGATGACATCGTGAGCAAGCAGGACACCCATTTCTTCAACGTCTTCAGCCTGGTGATCGGCCTGCTGGCCACGATCACGGTGGTGCTGTTCGCCCTCGCGCGCATCGTCGCGAGCCACACCCAGGAAGCGCAGATTCTCACCGAGCCGGACTACAGCAAGAACGTCGCGACGCGGATCGAGTCGCCGGTGCACGAGGCGATCGCCGGCCAGGACAATTCCGCGCTCGCCATCAAGCCGGGTACCACGGCCGCGGCGGGCTCGGCTGCGCCGGCCATGCCGAAGAACGGCACCGAGCTGTTCGAGCAGACCTGCAACGTCTGTCACGGCCAGGGCATCGTCGGTGCGCCCAAGGCGGGCGACAAGGCCGCGTGGGCGCCGCGCATCGCCAAGGGCAAGGCGACGCTCTACGATCATGCGCTGCACGGCTTCCAGGGCGGCTCCGGCGTCATGCCCGCCAAGGGCGGGCGCGCCGACCTGCCCGACGACCTCGTCAAGCAGGCCGTCGATCACATGCTGCAGATGGTAAAGCAGTAGCACGGGCTCGTACCGCACGCGCGCCGCTGCGGGCCGCACGCGCTAGCCTGCCGCGCGATCCATGCAGCGCAACATCACCGCCTCGCTCACCTGCGCGGCGCTGATCGTCGCCTCACCCTCGAGATCGGCGATGGTGCGCGCTACTCTCAGCACCCGCTGGCGCGCCCGCCCGGAGAATCCCAGGAGCTGCATGGCAGAGTCCAGCACCCGCCGCCCCTGCGCATCCGGCGCGCACCAGCGCTGCATTTCGGCATCCGTCAGCCGCGCGTTGCACACCCGCTGGCGCGCCAGCTGGACGGCGCGCGCGCGAATCACGGCGGCGGCGGCCGCGCGGCTGCCGGCGACTTCACCCGCCGGTGCATCGAACTCGCCGGCCGTGACGCGCGGCACCTCGACGTGCATGTCGAGCCGATCCAGCAGGGGGCCGGAAATGCGGGCGCGGTAGCGCTGCAGCTGCGCGGGCGTGCAGCGGCAGCTCGCCGACGGATCGCCCAGGCGGCCGCAGGGACAGGGATTCATGGCGGCGACGAGCTGGAACGCGGCCGGATAGCGGGTCTGCGCCGTGGCACGCGACACCGCGACCACGCCGGTCTCCAGGGGCTCACGCAAGGCTTCCAGCACGTGGCGCCCGAACTCCGGCAGCTCGTCCAGAAACAACACACCGTGATGCGCGAGGCTGATCTCCCCGGGGCGCGCCCGCGCGCCGCCGCCGACCAGCGCCGGCGCGGAGGCGCTGTGATGCGGCGCGCGAAAGGGCCGCTCGTCCAGGGCGTCGGGCACAAAGCCCGCGGCGCTCACCGAGGCAATCGCCGCCACCTCGAGCGCTTCGTCGGGGGTGAGCGGCGGCAGCAGCCCCGGCAGGCGCTGCGCCAGCATGCTCTTGCCGCACCCGGGCGGTCCGATCATGAGCAGGCTGTGAGCGCCCGCCGCCGCAATGGTGAGCGCGCGCTTGGCATGCAGCTGCCCGCGCACGTCCGCGAGATCGAGCCCGGCGCGCCGCGCGTCCACCGCCGGCGCCCGATCCCGGCGCGCCGGCAGGCAGAGCGCCGGCAGCGGCGCGGTGCCTGCGACGTGCGCGCAGACCTCGAGCAGATGGTCGGCCGCGCGCACCAGCGTGGGCGCCACCGCGCAGGCTTCGGCGGCGTTGGCGCGCGGCACGATCAGCTCGTGCCCCTGGCGGCGCGCCTGCGCGGCCGCCGGCAGCAGGCCGCGCACCGCCTTCAGCTCCCCGGTGAGACCCAGCTCGCCGTAGAACTCGCGCGTCGGTGGGGCCGGCGCTGTGCGCGTACCGGCCCGCACCTGGCGCGACGCGAGCAGGATCCCGAGCGCAATGGGCAGATCGAAGCGTCCGCCCTCCTTGGGCAGATCCGCGGGCGCGAGACTCACGGTGATGCGGCCGGCCGGAAACTCGAAACGGGAATTCAACAGCGCAGAGCGCACGCGCTCTTTGCTCTCGCGCACCACCATGGCCGGCAGTCCCACGATGCAGAACGCCGGCAGGCCGCTCGCGAGACTGACTTCCACCTGCACCAGCGGCGCGTGCAGTCCGACTTGTGCCCGGCACGCCACCCGCGCGACCGGCATGACCTTCTTCTTGCGGCGAGGCGAGCGGCGGGCGCCTGACAGACGCCCGCTCTAGCTCGATCCGGTCCCGGGCGCGCTGTCACCCGGCGCATCTTCGAGCGCCGCGAGCCGTGCTTCGAGCGCTTCGAGCCGCGCGCGCGTGCGCTCCAGCACCCGCGCCTGCGCGTCGAACTCATCGCGGGTCACCAGGTCGAGCTTGCTCAGCCGCTCGCGCAGCACCGCGCGGAAGTTGGTTTCCAGGTCCTGCCGCGCGGCGCGCAGCGCCGGCGGCACCCGCTCGAGCAGCCGCCGTGCCAGGTCATCGATACGCAGCGAATCCATGTAGTTAATCCCTCGCGGTGGCACGGAATCTGCGCCGTGCGCGCTTAAGGCTTAAGGCTAGCTTACGCGCCCGCCGGTGCACGCGCAGGAGGTGTTTGCGGCGCGAATGGCCCGATATGCCCCTGCGGTAGTGAACTTCCCCGGGAGAGACCACGGCGCGAACCTACGACCTTTAGGGTGGCGCCGGCCGCGGACTGCCCGCCGTGGCCGCAGACCCCCGGTGGCGCATCGGCGCCAGTCTTTGTATGGTGTGACCTACGAGCGTGCTGGCCTGCGGCGGGTGTGACGGAGTTCAAGGGTTGCGCGGGCGCGAGCCGCCATACTGCCCTCGCGGGGAGGCCCTTATGCCGCGACTTGTGTCTGTTACCGCCCTGATTCTCGCCGGAGCGTTCACCATCGCCCGCGCCGACGTCTACCGCTGGGTGGACCCCCAGGGCGTCCCGCACTACAGCGACGAGTGGATGCCCGGGGCGGTTCTCATCAAGACCACCAAGCCGCGTCCCGAGTCCGCGCGCTCCTCGGGGCCGAGCACCAGCAACAACCGCATCTCGGAAGAGCTCGGCGACGAGTCCAACGCCCGGGCCGTGCAGCAGGATCTCGCCCGGACGCGCGATGCGCAGTGCAGGGCCGCCAAGGATCGCTACATGAAGGCGATCGAGTCGCGGCGCGTGTACAAGGAAGACAAGAACGGGGAGCGCCAGTACCTCTCCGACGCGGACGCCGACGTCTACCGCGAGCAGGCCCGCAAGGACGTGCAGGATCGCTGCGGCAGCGTGCCGCAGTTCAAGCCCGACCAGCCGATCCCCGAGCCGCAGCCGATCCCGGAGCCCAAGGTCACGCCCCAGCAGGCGACGCCGCCCAACTAGTTCATTGGCGGACCGCGCCTGCGGCGCTGTCCGCAGGCGATTCCGTGCGCGTCCCCTACGCTCTATAGTGTTGCCCGCGGCCGGGCCGGCCGCGCTTTTGGGTGCACGAACAATGCGCGCAGGCTTTGTCGGACTCGGCGCCATGGGGACGCACATGGCGCGCAATCTGCATGCGAAGGGGCTGCTGACCGCGGTCTGGAACCGCACCGCCGCGAAGGCGGGCGCACTCGCGTCCGAGCTGGGCGTTGCCGCCCCCGCGACGCTCGCCGAGCTTGCCGCAGCCGTCGACGCCGTCGTGTCGTGCGTCTCGGCCGATGCGGACGTGCTCGAGGTGACGCGCGCCGTCGCGCCCGCGCAGAAATCCGGCACACTGATGATCGACTGCTCCACGGTCGGCGCCGAGACCGCGCGCCGGGCCGCCGAGCTGCTCGAGCCCCACGGGGTGGCCTTCCTCGACTGCCCGGTGAGCGGCGGGGTCGAGGGCGCGCGCGATGCCACGCTCGCCATCATGGCGGGCGGTGATACCGGGGCATTCGAGCGCGCCATGCCGATCCTGAAGGCGCTCGGCAGCACCATCACCCACTTCGGCGCGAGCGGCAGCGGCCAGGCCGCCAAGGCCACCAACCAGATCATGTGCGCCGGCATCATCGAGGCGGTCGCGGAGGCGATGGCGTTCGCCCGCGCGCAGGGACTGCCGCTGCCGAAAGTGGTCGACACCCTGGGCAAGGGCGCCGGCTCCTCGTGGTACTTCGTGCACCGTGCGCCCAACATGGTGCGCGGTGCCTACCCGGCGGGCTTTCGCGTGCGGCTGCACGCCAAGGATCTCGGCATCTGCCGCGACATGGCGGCGCGCTTCGGCGTTACGCTGCCGGTGGTCGAGCGCATGCTGGGCGAGTACGCGGAGCTGGTGGCCCGCGGCTATGGCGACGAGGACATCTCCGCGACGTTCCGCCTCAAGGCGGAGCTCTTCGAGCGCACCAACATCATGAGCGCGCCGCCGCGCCTGCCATGAACGCCGACGACGGCCACGACCGCTCGCTCTACCTCCCGGACTTCTGCACTTCGCGCGCCACGCTCGCCATCGTGCTGATCGTGGAGCTGACCGCCTTCGTGCTGACGCTCGCGCGCCAGAGCCTGGCGGTCGATTTCTGGACCGATCTGTCGCGCAGCTCGCTGTTCCTGCTGTGGATCGGGCTCGCCGGGGCGGGCCTGCTGTGCGTGCTGCGCAACTGGCTCGCGCGGCTGACCGTCGCCACGGGCTCGGCCGCGGTGCTGGGCCTCATCGTGCTGCTGGTGGCGAGCATCTCGCTGTGCGCGTACCTCGTCGGCCGCACGCAGATGGTGATCGATTCCGGCGGCGCGGGGCTGTTTCCCGCCGAGCCGCGCGACTTCGCGCTGCGCAACGTGTGGATCGGGCTGGTGGTGAGCGGGCTCGCGCTGCGCTACTTCTACGTCGCGCATGAATGGCGCCGCAGCGTCGAGCTGCGCGCCGCGGCCCGCGTGCATGCGCTGCAGGCGCGCATCCGCCCGCATTTCCTCTTCAACAGCATGAACACCATCGCCGCGCTCACCCGCACCGACCCGCCGCGCGCGGAGAGCGCCGTACAGGACCTCGCCGACCTGTTTCGCGCCACCTTGACCGACCAGCGCGACACCATCACGCTGGCCGAGGAGCTCGAGGTGGCACGCACCTATCAGCGCATGGAGCAGCTGCGCCTGGGTGCGCGGCTGCAGGTGCAATGGAATATCGACGCGTTGCCCGGAAACGCGCTGGTACCCCACCTGCTGGTGCAGCCGCTGCTCGAGAACGCCATCTACCACGGCATCGAGCCGCAGCCCGACGGCGGCACGGTGAGCATCACCGGTGAGGTGAGCGCCGGGCTCATCACCATCGTGGTGCGCAACCCGCTGGGATCCGGGCCGGTGCAGCGCGACAGCAACCGCCTGGCGCTCGCCAACATCCGTGAGCGCTTGAGTCTCATGTACGGGGAGCGCGCCCTGATGAAGTCCGGGCGCTTCGACGCCCAGTACATCGTCACGCTGCGCTTTCCGCTGATCGAGAAGCCGGGCGCGCCGGCGCCCGCCGCGGCCAGCCTGCCCGCATGAGCACCGCCGCCCGGCTGAAGGTGCTGATCGTCGACGATGAGCCGCCGGCGCGCGCGCGGCTGCGGAGCCTGCTCGCCGAGATCGCCGACGTCGAGGTGGTGGGCGAGGCGGACAGCGGCCGGGAGGCGCTCGCCCACACCCACGACCTCGCACCCGACGTCGTGCTGCTCGACGTGCGCATGCCGGGCATGGACGGGCTGGAGGCCGCGCGCCACCTGAACGTGCTGGAGGAGCCTCCGGCGGTCATTTTCACCACCGCCTACGACCAGTACGCGGTCGAGGCCTTCGACGCGCACGCGGTCGGTTACCTTCTGAAACCGGTGCGCAAGGAGCAGCTGGCGGCATCCCTGGCCCGCGCCGGCCGTCTGACCCGCGCCCAGCTGCAAAAGCTCGCGGCCGCCGGTGCCGAGGGGCGGCGCACGCACATCGCCGCGCGCCACCGCGAGGGCCTCAAGCTCATCCCGATCGAGGAGGTGCAGTACTTGCTCGCCGACCAGAAGTACACGACGGTGCGCCACGTGCACGGCGAGGACCTCATCGAGGACTCCCTGCGGCTTCTGGAAAGCGAGTTCGGCACGGCCTTCGTGCGCATTCACCGCAACGCGCTGGTGGGCGTGAAGCACCTCGAGCGCATCGAGCGTAACGCCGATGGCCAGTACTTCGTGCGGCTGCGCGGCTGCGAAGCGCCACTGCAAGTGAGCCGGCGCATGGCGGGGGAGCTGAAGGAGCGGTTCAGGATCTGAGGCGCCTCGGCGTGCCGGCGCTGAGATAA
>JBOIAH010000332.1:0-9685 GCA_050739055.1 Steroidobacteraceae bacterium
GCGTTGAGCTCGGATTGCAGGCGGCTCACGTCTCGGGTGAGCGCCGCCACCTGCGCGCTGCGCTCGGTGAGCTGCGCGCGCAGCGGCGGCTCGGCTGACAGGTAGCTCGCCCGGACCCAGCCCTCCTGGCCGCTCGCCACGCGGATGTGCGCCTCCTCACCCTGGCGCTCCAGGAGCTCCACCGGGTCGCCACTTTTTATGGTGGCGAGGTGCTCACCGGCGCCGTCCGGTGAACTGCTGACCGAGACCACCACCTGTTCGACGACGTACTGGACCGCGGCGTGGGCCGCCGCCGCGAAGGCGCACAGCGTGAGGCCCGCGAGCACCCGCAGCATCACGCGGCGAGCTCGCCCGCAGGCAGGATGCCGTGCTGCTTCAAGAGCAGACGCACGTCGGGTGTGCGGCCGCGGAATTCGACGAACGCCTCGAGCGCATCGCGGCTGCCGCCGCGGCTCAGGATCGCATCGAGAAAGCGCTGCGCGGTCGGACGATCGAACACGCCGCTCTCCTCGAACGCCGCGAAGGCATCCGCCGCCAGCACTTCCGCCCACTTGTAGCTGTAGTAACCGGCGGCGTAGCCGCCCGCGAAGATGTGCCCGAAGCTGTTCGGAAAGCGGTTCCATTCCGGTACCGGCACGACCGCGACTTCGTTCCTGACCTCGCGCAGTATCTCCTGCACGCGCCCGCCGCGTTGCGGGGAGTACTCGGCGTGCATGCGGAAATCGAACAGCGCGAATTCCAGCTGCCGCATCATCGCGAGGCCGGCGTGGAAGCTGCGCGTGGCGATCAGCCGCGACTGCGTCTCGCGCGGCAGCGGCGCGCCGCTTTCGAAGTGGCCGCCGATGTGCCGCAGAACTTCCGGGTGCCACGCGTAGTTCTCCAGGAACTGGCTGGGCAGCTCCACCGCGTCCCAGGCCACGCCGTTGATGCCCGCGAGACTCGGATAGTCGACGCGCGTGAGCAGGTGGTGCAGGCCGTGGCCGAACTCGTGAAACAGCGTGACCACGTCGTCGTGCGTCAGGAGCGCCGGGCGGTCGGCGCCCGGGGGCAGGAAATTGCACACCAGGTAGGCGACCGGAAGGGCCGCACCGGAAGCGAGGCGTTTGCGCCCGATGCACTCGTCCATCCACGCGCCGCTGCGCTTGTTGGGACGGGCGTAGGCGTCCAGGTAGAAGCTGCCGACCGGCGCTCCGGCGGCGCTCTCGATGTCGAAGAAGCGCACGTCCGCGTGCCACACCGGTGCCCCGGCGCGCTCCTGGATGCGCACTCCGAACAGGCGTTCCGCGACCTCGAACAGCCCGGTGAGCACCCGCGGCAGCGGGAAGTACGGCCGCAGTTCCTCCTGCGAGACTGCAAAGCGCGCGCGCTGCAGCCGCTCGGCATAGAAGCCCACGTCCCAGGCCGCGAGCCGGCGGCCGGCGAACTCCTCGAGCTCGGCGAATTCCGCGAGCGCCGCGGCGCGCGCCGCGGCGCTGAGCTCGTGCAGGAACTGCAACACCTCCGGTGCGCTGTGCGCCATGCGGGTTGCGAGTGCGTACTCGGCAAAGTTGGGAAAGTCCAGCAGGCGTGCCGCCTCGTGGCGCCGGGAGAGGATGTCCTGCATGACGGAGGAATTGTCCCAGCGGCCCGCATTGGGTCCCTGGTCCGAGGCGCGGGTGGTCCACGCCTCGTAGAAGGCGCGCCGCAGCCTGTCAGATTCCGCATCCGTCACTACCGCGATGTAGGTGGGCTGGTCGAGCGTGAGGATCCACCCCGGCGCGTCCCGTTCCTGGGCGCGCCGCCGCGCCTGCTCGATGAGCATTTCGTTCAGTCCGCGCAGCTCATCCGCATCCGTCACGGGCCAGATCCAGCCGTTGGTGGCATCCAGCACGTTCTCCTCGAACTTCGCCTGCAGCTGGGAGAGCTCGAGCATCACGGTCTTGAAGCGCTCCTTGCGCTCGGCGGGCAGCCCCACCCCCGCGAGCCGGAAGTCCCGCACCGCGTGCTCGATCACCCGGCGCTGCACGGGCGCGAGCCGCTCGCCCTCGAGCTCCGCGATGGCGCGGTAGGCCCGGAACAGCGGGTCGCTCTGCGCAAGATCGGTGTGGTACGCGGACAGCAGCGGCAGGCAGGCGTTGTAACCGTTGCGCAGGGCGTCGCAGTTCAGCACTGCGTTCAGGTGACTGACCGGGGACCAGGCGCGCGAGATGCCGTGCTGCAGCTCCTCCAGCGGCTCGATCAGGGTCGCAAACGTCGGCCGGGGGAGTGCGGCCAGCTCCCCGATGCGCGCGCGGTTGCGCGCCAGCAGCTCGCGCACCGCCGGCTCGACGTGCTCGGGACGGATCTGCACGAACCGCGGCAGCGGATCCTGGCCAAGTAAGGGATTGTCCATGTGGGCCGGTCTCGTCCCCGAGGGCTTCAAGGCGCCATTGTAGCGGCCGGCGCGGTGAGCGCGGAGGGGAGGGGGTGGAAGCCGCGCGCCCGGCCCTCATATAACATGGCAAGGCGCGCGCGGTTGACCTGGCAGGGGCATATGGACGAGCAATTCGACCTGGTGGTGATCGGTGGAGGCAGCGGCGGGCTCGCGACCGCGCAGCGCGCCGCCGAGCACGGCGCCCGGGCCGTGCTGGTGGAATCGGGCCGGCTCGGCGGCACCTGTGTGAACGTCGGTTGCGTGCCGAAGAAGATCATGTGGAACGCAGCCGAGCTCGGGGGCGCGCTGCCCGACGCCCGGGAGTACGGTTTCCGGCTCGATACGGCCGGACACGACTGGCCGCTGCTCAAGCACAAACGCGACGTCTACATCACGCGGCTCAACGACAGCTACGCCGCCAATCTCGCCCGCCGCCGCATCGAGCTGGTGCGCGCCCGCGCGAGCTTCCTCGATCCACGCACGGTGAGCGTCGCGGGGCGCAGCCTGGCAGCGGCGCACATCATCCTCGCGACCGGCGGGCGCCCGCAGCTGCCGGCGATCCCCGGCGCGGAGCTCGGCATCACTTCCGACGGCTTCTTCGAGCTGGCGGCTGTTCCGCAGCGCGTGGCGGTGGTGGGCAGCGGCTACATCGCGGTCGAGCTGAGCGGGATCTTTGCCGGCCTGGGCGCGCACACCACGCTCGCGCTGCGCACCGCAACGGCGCTGCGCACCTTTGACCCCATGCTCGGGGAGGGTGCGCTGCGCATGCTGTGCGAGGCGGGCGTGGAAGTCGTCACCCACGCCGTGCCGGCCGCGCTCGCACGCCGCGCCGGCGAGTCTGTCGCGCTCGAGCTGCACGACGGTCGCCGCCTGGGCCCCTTCGATTGCGTGCTGTGGGCGATCGGGCGGGCGCCGGTAGTGGCGGACCTCGCGCTCGGGCGCGCTGCAGTTGAGCTCAGTGCGCGCGGCTTCATCGGCACCGACGCCTACCAGGCTACGAGCGCCCCCGGCATCTACGCCGTGGGCGACGTGACCGGCCGGGCGCAACTGACACCGGTGGCAATCGCCGCGGGCCGGCGTCTGGCAGACCGTCTGTTCGGCGGTGAGGACGGCCGGCACCTGGATTACGACAACATTCCGACCGTTATATTCGGCCGGCCGCCGATCGGCACCGTGGGGCTGTCGGAGCCTGCGGCGCGGGAGCGCTACGGCAACGAGGCCGTGACCGTATTCAGGTCAGGGTTCGTGCCGCTGTATCACGCGGTCACCAGCGCCAAGCCGCGCGCCGAGATGAAGCTCGTGACGGTGGGCACCGAGCAACGCATCGTTGGCCTGCACGTCGTGGGGCCGGGCGCGGACGAGATGCTGCAGGGATTCGCGGTGGCGGTGCGCATGGGGGCGACCAAGCGGGATTTCGACGACACCGTGGCGATTCATCCGACCACCGCGGAAGAGCTCGTCACCATGCGTTAGTCCCGTGCGCCGCGCTCCTTGAGTGCGGCCAGCACGCCCGCCGTGGACGGGCGCACGCCGCGCCACACGCGGAACGATTCGGCGGCCTGTTCGACCAGCATTCCCCAGCCCTGCAGCGCCCGCGCGCAGCCGCGCGCCAGCGCCCAGTCCACGAAGGCCCGCGCCGACTTGCCGTACGCGAGGTCGTAGCACACCGTCGCGGGGCCGACCGCCGCCTGCGGCAGGGGCGGGATGTCACCCGACAGGCTGGCGGAGGTCGCGTTGATGAGGAGGTCGAAGGGCCGGTCGCCGACGTCCTCGAAACCGACTCCCTGGGTAGCGCCGAGGTCGGCGAAGGCGGCGGCGAGCGCCGCGGCCCGCTCCGGGGTGCGGTTGGCGATGATCACTACGGCGGGCTCCAGTCCGAGCAGCGGCGCGAGCACGCCGCGCGTGGCGCCGCCCGCGCCGATGACCAGTACGCGCCGATTGGTGACGACCACTCCCAGGTTGTTGCACAGGTCGCGCACCAGCCCGGCGCCGTCGGTGTTGTCGCCGATGATCACGCCATCGCTCCCCAGGGCAAGCGTGTTGACCGCCATGGCATGCGTCGCGCGGGCGGTGAGCTCGTGGGCCACATCGACGGCGGCGACTTTGTGCGGCAGAGTGACGTTCAATCCGCGCCCGCCCTGGGCGAAGAATTCGCGTACCCGCCCGGGGAACTCCGCGGGCGTCACGTCATACAGCCGGTAGCTCATCGCCTGGCCGGTCTCGCGGGCGAACAGGCCGTGAATGAACGGCGACAGGCTGTGGCCGACCGGGTGGCCCACGACGCCATACTGATCGGGTGCGGCGCTCATCCAGAGGATTGTGACAGCATCCGCACAGCCGTGCCTCCCGCGGGTCCCACGCCCAGGCACGCCTGCAGCTCCGGCAGCCATTCACTCATTCGTTCCTGCACCCGCCAGGGCGGATTGGCGATCAGGATTCCCGAGCCGTTGAGCGAGACGCGCGAGTCGCGCGGATACAACCACAGCTCACTCACCAGCGCCGGGGCCGGGAGCGCGCTTGCGGCGCGCCTGAGCCAGGCGGTCGTGGCGCGCTCATCCTTGATGGGATACCAGGCCATGAACACCCCGGTCGCGAAGCGGCGCAGCCCATCCGCGAGCGCCCCGGCCAGCTCCGCGAAGTCCTGAGCCGCTTCCTCGTACGGCGGATCGATGAAGATGAGCCCGCGACGCTGCGGCGGCGGGAGGTAGGCGCGCAGCCGCTCAAAACCGTCGCCGCGCTCCACCCGCACCGGGGCCTCGGCTGCGCGCGCCGCGCCGGGGGCGGCGAGCGCGCTCTGCAGCGCGTGCGCCTCGGCTCCCAGCAACTCGATGAATATCGCCCGGTCCTGCGGCCGCAGCTCGCTCGCCGCGATGAGCGGGGAGCCGGGATACAAGTGGCCATGCCCGTGACGGGCCCGAAACCGCCCGAGCAGGGCGGCGTACTGGCGCAACTCGTCGGCGCGGTGCCCGGTCTGCGCGAAGCGGCCGATGCCCGCCGCGGCCTCCGGCGACGGGCCCGACAGATCGTAGCTGCCGCGCCCGGCGTGGGTGTCGAGGAACTGGAACCCTTTGTCCTTCTTCTTGAGCGCGGTGAGCAGCGCGAGCAGCGTCACGTGCTTGTGCACGTCGGCGAAGTTGCCGGCGTGGTAACTGTGGCGGTACTTCATGGCGGGCGGCGTGTCAGTGCGCACCGTGCACGGGGCGGCTTAAGGCGCGTCTACTTCGCTCCCCGCGCCCGGCTCTGGCTTGGTTTCGGCGCCGCGCGCGGTTTGCGCGCACCGCTCCTTGCCGCGCTCACCTTCACGCCGGCGTGCAGCTTGCGGGCGGCGCGTCCGGCAGGCTTGGCTCTGCCGTGCACTGCGGCCGCACCGGAGGTCTTTTTTCCCGATCCCGGGCTGTTCCTTGCCGCGGGTGCGGCAGCTGCCGTGGAAGTCCCCGGCGCCGCTGCCCGCCTGCCGCGGCCCCAGCGGCCGAAACCTGCGCCGCGCTCGGGCGCCGCCGCGAGCAGCGCGCGGCATTCCTCCAGCGTGAGCGTTTTCGGGTCGCGGTCCTTGGGTGCCTTGGCGTTCTTTTTCTTGTCCGTGACATACGGCCCGTAGCGGCCGTTCAGTACCTGGATGCCCTCGGCGGGGAAGTCCTGGATGAGGCGCCGCGCATCCGCTTCCTGCTTGAGACGGATGACCTCGAGCGCGCGCTCGAGCGTCACTGTGTACGGATCGTCCTCCTTGAGCGACACGTACTTGCTGCCGTACTTCACGTAAGGGCCGAAGCGGCCCACGCTGGCGCTGATCGTCTCGCCGTGGGCGCTGTGCCCGAGCGTACGCGGCAGCTTGAACAGCTCCAGCGCGTCGGCGAGAGTGACCGCGTCCATCTTCTGCCCCGGCTTGAGGCCCGCGAAGCGCGGTTTCTCTTCGTCGTCCTTGGTGCCGATCTGCACGAACGGCCCGTAGCGACCCATGCGCACCGTGACCGGCTTGCCGGTTGCGGCGTCCTTGCCGAGCTCGCGCGCCTGTGCCACCTGCTCGCGCGTGACGGTCTTCTCGATCCTTTCGACCTGGTGGATGAACGGCTTCCAGAACTTGGCGAGCGGGGTGGTCCAGGTCTCCTCGCCGCGCGACACCGCATCCAGCTCATCCTCCATCGCCGCGGTGAAGCCGTACTCCACGTAGCGATGGAAGTGATGGGTGAGGAAACGGTTGACGATCTTGCCGATGTCGGTCGGCACGAAACGCCGGCTGTCCATCTCGACGTATTCGCGATCCTGCAGCGTCGAGATGATCGACGCGTAGGTCGACGGGCGGCCGATGCCGTGTTCCTCCAGCGCCTTCACCAGCGAGGCTTCGCTGTAGCGCGGCGGCGGCTCGGTGAAGTGCTGCGTGGCGGCGAGCGCCGTCAGGGCCACGCGCTCGCCTTCCTTCATGGGCGGCAGTACGTGATCGGCCTCGTCGGGGTTGGCGTCATCGCTCCCCTCCTGGTACACCGACATGAAGCCGGGCTTCACCAGGGTCGAGCCGTTGGCGCGCAGCAGGTGCCGCTCGCGCCCGTCGGCACCCGCGAGCAGGTCAACGGCGACGGTATCGAACAACGCATGACTCATCTGGCACGCGACCGCGCGCTTCCAGATGAGCGCGTAGAGGCGGTACAGATCGTCCTCGATCTTGCCCTCCACGTCGGCGGGCGTGATGGCGCTCGAGGTGGGACGAATCGCCTCGTGCGCCTCCTGCGCGTTCTTCGACTTGGTCTTGTAAACGCGCGGTTCCTCGGCCACCTCTGCCTTGCCGTACAGCCGCGCGGCGACCTCGCGCATCTCGTGCACCGCCTCAAGGGCCAGCGACACCGAATCGGTGCGCATGTAGCTAATGAGGCCGACGCTGCCTTCGCCGATGTCCAGTCCCTCGTACAGCTGCTGCGCGAGCCGCATGGTGCGCCGGGCATTGAAGCCGAGCTTGCGGGCGGCTTCCTGTTGCAGGGTGGAGGTCGTGAAGGGTGGCGCGGGATTGCGGCGCCGCTGCTTGCGGTCGATGGCGAGGACCTGCAGCGAGCCCGGCGCGCCGGCGGTGGCGCCCGCGGCGCTGAGCAGCGTGCGCTCGACCTCGCGCGCCGCGGCCTCGTTGGTGAAACTGAACTGCTCGACCTTCTGTCCGCGATACTCCAGCAGCTTCAGCGGGAAGGCCGGCGAGCTGTGCGCACCCTCCCCCTCGATGGTCCAGTACTCGTGCGCCTTGAACGCCTCGATCTCTTCCTCGCGCTCGCAGATCATGCGCAGCGCCGGACTCTGTACCCGGCCCGCGGACAGACCACGGCGCACTTTCTTCCACAGCAGCGGCGAGAGATTGAAGCCCACCAGGTAGTCGAGCGCGCGGCGCGCCTGCTGGGCGTTGACCAGCTCGAGCGACAGACCGCGCGGCCGGCCCACGGCCTCGCGGATCGCGTTGCGCGTGATCTCGTAGAACACCACGCGGTGCACGTCCTTGCCGTCCAGATCGCCGCGCTCCTCGAGGATCTCCTTCAGGTGCCAGGCGATCGCTTCGCCCTCGCGATCCGGATCGGTGGCGAGATACAGCGCCTTGGACTTCTTGAGCGAGCGGGCGATGGCGTCCACGTGGCGCTGGTTCTTCTCCAGCACCCGGTACTTCATCGCGTAGCCGTTGTCCGGGTCGACCGCGCCTTCCTTGGGCACGAGATCGCGCACGTGCCCGTAGGAGGCGAGCACGTCGAAATCACGACCCAGGTATTTCTTGATGGTCCTGGCCTTGGCGGGCGATTCGACTATGACGAGGTTGTCTGCCATTTACTGAAAGAAACGCCTCAGCCTAAAACGAAAAACCGCGGACGAGCCGCGGACCTCACGAGGAGCACGCTGTTTTTCCGCGCGCTTCAGTGCCGCGCATCCGCTACCTCGGACACGAGTCCGCCGAACCGCTCGAAGGCGAGTTCCTGTCCCGGTTGGCTCGAGAGCACCATGAGCACCACCCATTTCAACTGCTCCGTGTCGGGCTCGTCGGCATCAAGCGCCAGCATGCGCTCGATGACGATCTCGCGCTGCCGCGGCGTGAGGACGCCTAAGCGCTCGAGCGTGAACAGGAAGCCGCGGCATTCGGTCGAGAGCCGCGCCAGCTCGCTGTCGGAGAAGATCCGCACGCCCGCGCCCGCGCCGCCCCGCTCGCTCAGCGGCAGCGGCGGTCGATCGTGCTCCCAGGCGAGATCGGTGAGCCAATCGAGGGCCCGCTCGACAGTGGCCGGCAAGAAGCCGGCGCGTTCCAGGTCGCGCGCCAAGTGCTCGCGCTGCGGGACTTCCGGCACCTCGTCGAGCATGTACCGGTCGAAGACGTAGATCAGGATGTCGAGGATGCTGCCAGTCATTAACTTAAAGTCGCCGGATCAGGGTACGCGGCTGTAGCGGCCGCCCGGGAGAGCCGCTACACGCCCTTCGAGCTCCAGGATCAGCAGCATCGAGGCGATGGATCCGCTCGGCAGCTCGGTGCGTGCCACGAGAACATCGATGGTCGCGGGCTCAAAGCCGAGCGCATCTAACAGCATTTCATACTCCTTGTCCAATACCGGGGCCGCCGCGGCCGCCGGCCGCGTGTCCGTAAGCTGTTCTTTCCGAAACGAAATCGGCAGCTCCGTCATTACGTCCTGGGCTTCCTCCACCAGCTTCGCGCCGGCCTTGATGAGCTGGTGGCAGCCGCGCGAGAGCGGGCTGTGGATCGAGCCCGGGATCGCAAACACCTCGCGGCCGGCATCAAGGCTCAGGCGCGCGGTGATGAGTGAGCCGCTGAAGCGCGCGGCCTCGACGACCAGCGTGCCGAGGGTGAGGCCGCTGATGATGCGGTTGCGCTGCGGGAAGTTGCCGCGCAGCGGCGCGGTGCGCGGCGGAAACTCCGACACCAGTGCGCCGCGCTCGCGGATGCGTGCGGCGAGTGAGCTGTTCTCGGCCGGGTAGACGCGGTCGAGGCCGGTGCCGCACACCGCGATCGTCGCCCCCCCGCCCAGGAGTGCACCCTCGTGGCTCGCGGCATCGATCCCGACCGCGAGCCCGCTCGTCACCGTCAATCCCGCGCGTGCAAACCACGCGGCGAACTCGCGCGCCGTCGCGCGCCCGGCCGGCGTCGGGTTGCGCGAACCGACCAGGGCGAGTTGCGGGCCGGACAGCACAGAGGTGGAACCGAGCACGTACAGCGCCCCCGGGGCCCCGGTGGTCTCACCGAGCAGCGGCGGGTAGTCGGCATCGGTGCACAGCAGGATCCGCGCGCCGCTGGCGGTGACCCAGGCGAGGTCCGCGGCGATCGCG
>JBOIAH010000333.1:0-3550 GCA_050739055.1 Steroidobacteraceae bacterium
ACCCAGTCCAAGGTCCGCGAAGCCGAGTATCGCTGGATCGCCGCCAAGGAGGGGGTCGTGCAGAGCTCGCGCGCCACCGAGCGCGCGGCGCGCGATGCCTATCTCGGCGTCATCAGCGGCATCGCACGGGTGCACGCCCTGAAGCAGGCGCTGGCATCGAGCGACACGGCTCTCAAGGCGACCGAGGCGGGCTACGCCGTGGGCACCCGCACCGCCGTCGATGTCCTGAACGCGCGCAAGATCCTGGTGCAGGCGCAGACGGACTATTCGGGCAGCCGCTACGACTACATCGTGAGCATGCTGCAGCTGCGCCTTGCGGCCGGCAACCTCGACCCCAATGAGCTTGCCGAGATCAATGGCTGGCTGTCGGTCCCGGCGCCGACCTCCCCGCGGGTCGAGACCCCTTAAGACCCTTGCGCCGGGTCCTCTCCCGCCGGGCGCCTAGCGTTCCTGCAGCAACGGCTCGATCAGCGCCAGCAGTCTCGCCAGCGCTCCGCGGTTGCCCGCCACCGAGGCGCTGGCGGCCGCGCCGATCCGCTCGCGGGCGGCGGCGTCGGCGAGCAGCGCGCTCACGCGCTCGGCGAGCTGCTGCGAGTCGTGCACCACGGTGGCAGCGCCGCGCGCGGTCAGCAACCGCGCCACCTCCTCGCTGTTGAAGTTGTGGGGGCCGGTGAGGATCGGCACGCCGAGAGCCGCCGGCTCGAGCAGGTTGTGACCGCCGACCGGCACGAGACTGCCGCCCACGAAGGCGACGTCCGCGGCGGCGTAGAAGTCGAGCAGCTCGCCGAGCGAATCCAGCAGCAGTACCTCCGCGCTGTTCGCGGCGCCGGCGGCCTCCGGCTGCGAGCGGCGCGCGAAGCTCACGCCCGAGTGCGTCAGTGCCTGGGCAACTTCCGCGAACCGCGCCGGATGGCGCGGCGCGAGCACCAGCAGTGCCGCGGGGTGCATCGCCTGCACCCGCCGCTGCGCGGCGAGCACCGCGGCCTCCTCGCCCCCGCCGTGGGTGCTGCCGGCCACCCACATGTGCCGCCCGGAGGCGTATTGCGCACGCACGCGCCGCCCGCGCTCGGCGCTGTCCGGCGGCAGCTCGAAATCGAACTTCAGGTTGCCGGTCACGTGGGTACTGTCAGGATCGGCCCCGAGAGAGCGGAAGCGATCGGCGTCCGCTTCGCCCTGCGCCGCCACGACGGCCACCTGCGACAGCGCCTGGGCGAACAGCGCGCCGAGGCGCCGGTAGCGCCCGATCGAGCGCGCCGAGATGCGCGCGCTCGCCAGCACCAGCGGCACCCGCCGGCGCGCGCACTCGCGATACAGGTTGGGCCACAGCTCGGTCTCGAAGATGACGGCGAGGCGCGGCTGCACCCGCCGGAAGAACCGCCGTACCGCGCCCGGCAGGTCGAAAGGAACGTAGCGCACCTGGGCCATGTTGCCGAACAGGGCCTGCGCCCGGGCGGCACCGGTCGGGGTCAGGGTCGTGACCGTGAGCGCGAGCGCCGGATGGCGCTGGTACAGCGCGCTCACCAGCGGCGCGCAGGCCTGCACCTCGCCCACCGACACCGCGTGCAGCCACACGCCGTGTGGAGTGAGTGCCGGGCCGAATCCAAAACGCTCGCCGAAGCTGCGCCAGTAGCTGCGGTCACGGATGCCACGCCACAGGAACACGGCGGAAACGATCGGGGCGGCGAGATAGACGGCGAGGAGGTAGATGAAACGCAAGAACTAGGCCTTCAGTCCGTCGCTGCGCAACTCCTCACCGCCGGAGGACTCGCGGTAGCCGTCGAGCAGTCCGTGCCAGTCGGCCTCGGCGAAGCGCTCGGCCGGCAGGCCCCAGGTCACCTTCTCGAGCGAGCGGCGCAGCCGCACCAGGTTCCCGTCGCGCCACAGGCGGCCGCGCGCGCGCAGCTGACAGCGGTCGAAGTCGATGAGGAACACCGCCTCCTCGCTCAACAGGATGTTGTGGGCGTTGAGGTCCGCATGACAGACGCCGAGGTCATGAAACCGGCGGATGCAGCGGCCGATGGAAATCCAGGTGAGGACGGAGAGCGCGCCGGTGTGCAGGCATTCGGTGAGCGAGCCGACCGTTGCGAGCCGCTCGGTGATGATGTCGCCCGTGTAGGTGGGTCCCGCGCGGTGATAGCGCGCGGCGATCGGCGCCGGTACCGGCAGGCCCGCCCGATGCAGACTGTAGGTCAGCTGCCACTCGGCGAACGGGCGCGTGCGCTCCTCGCCGCGCCACGGGTAACGATCGCCGGACAGGTGCGACATGAGCCCGCCGCGCCGGTAATGGCGCAGCACGTAGCGCTTGCCGTCCGCGCGGAAGTAGTGCGCGGCGCCGCGCCCCTGCGCGGTGCCGTCGAGCTCGCCGCGCTTGCTCCAGTACCCGGGCGCGAACCATTCGGCGCTCAAATTGCCCACGCGTGAGGCGTCATATAGCATGACGCCGGCCGCGAGCGCGCCGCGTTTCACCTCGGGGCCGAGCGCCCAGCGCCCATTCAAAGGCCTGACTCCACCATGCTGCCTCTCGCCGAACCGCCACGCAGTGTCTGCATCCTCAGGCTGTCGGCGATCGGTGATACCTGCCACGTCGTGCCGCTGGTGCGCACCTTACAGCAAGCGTGGCCGGCAACGCAGCTGACCTGGATCGTCGGCAGGACCGAAGCGCGCCTCGTGAGCCTCATCGAAGGCGTCGAGTTTATCACCGTCGACAAGCGCGCAGGACTTGGCGCCCGGCGCAGGCTGCGCGCGCAACTGCATGGCCGGCGCTTCGATGCGCTGCTGCATCTGCAACTCGCGCTGCGCGCGAGCCTCATGGCGCAGGTGGTGCCGGCGGCGGTCAAACTCGGCTTCGACCGGCCGCGCGCCCGCGAGCTGCAATGGCTGTTCACCAACGCGCGCATCGCCGCCCAACCGCGCGAGCACGTGCTCGACAGCTTCTTCGGCTTTGCCGCCGCACTCGGCGTCCGCGAGCGCCTGCTGCGCTGGGATGTGCCGCTGCCGCAGGCGGCGCGCGCCTATGCCGAGCGCCTCATTCCCGACGCGCAACCGACTCTCGTCATCAGCCCGTGCTCGAGCCACCGGCGGCGCAACTGGCGCGCCGAGCGCTATGCCGCGCTCGCCGAGCATGCGGTGGCGAGGCACAACATGCGGGTCATACTCGCAGGCGGGCCGAGCGCGCTGGAACGGCACACCGGGGCCGCGATCGAGCGGGCCAGCGGCGTAAAGCTCATCAACCAGATCGGGCAGGACACGCTGCCGCAGCTGCTGGCGCTGCTGGCGCGCGCCACGGTGCTGGTGAGCCCGGACTCAGGCCCGGTGCACATGGCGACCATGGTCGGCATCCCGGTAGTGGGTCTGTACGCGGCCACCAACCCGGCGCGCAGCGGGCCGTACCTCTCGGGGCGCTGGTGCATCGACGCGTACCCGCGGGCGGCGCGCGCCTTGCGCGGCTGCGAAGCCGCCGAGCTCCCGTGGGGGCACAAGATCGAGGAAGCGGGCGTCATGGACCTCATCGGGGTCGATGAGGTCACCGCTAAGATTGATGAGTTGCTAG
>JBOIAH010000334.1:0-1493 GCA_050739055.1 Steroidobacteraceae bacterium
CTCCACCACGCTGCCAAGGGCCGCGAACCGCTATAACGTCAACCTGCCGGCCTCCAGCCCCGCCGGCAGCTTCGCGCTCGGCATTCTCGGCAACAACTTCCTGGTCGACCTGGAGCTGTCCGCGGCCCAGGCCGAGACCCAGGCCAACATCATCTCCTCCCCGCGGGTCGTCACCGCGAACCAGAAGGAGGCGACCATCAAGCAGGGCGTGGAGATTCCCTACCAGCAGTCCGCCTCGAGCGGCGCGACCACCATTCAGTTCAAGGAGGCCGTGCTGCTGCTCAAGGTCACCCCGCAGATCACGCCCGATAACCGCATCATCCTCGACCTCGACGTGCGCGACGACGCCGTCGGCCAGGTGGTGGTGGCCTCGGGCGGCATCAACGTGCCCTCGATCGACACGCGCGAGATCTCGACCCAGGTGCTGGTGAACGACGGGCAGACCGTGGTGCTGGGCGGCATCCTGTCGACCACCCAGCGCGAGAACGACAAGAAGGTGCCTTACCTGGGCGACATCCCGGTCCTCGGGCACCTGTTCAAGAACACCCAGCACACCGACGACAAGGACGAGCTCATGATCTTCATCACCCCGAAGATCGTGCGCCAGGGTGTGAACGTCACCAACTGAAGGCGCTGCCGCCTGATGAGCTGACTGCGGCCGCCTGCGGGCGGCCGCGGCGTTTTTAGTATCCTGTCGCCACACATGCGCGGCAGGATCAGCGTATTCCTCGTCGGCCCGATGGGCTCGGGCAAGACCGCCGTCGGGCGCCACCTGGCGCGTGCCCTCGGCCTGCCCTTCTACGACAGCGACGCCGAGATCGAGCGGCGCACTGGGGTCGACATCCCGTTCATATTCGAGAAGGAAGGCGAGGCCGGGTTCCGGCAGCGCGAACGCGAGGCCATCGAAGCCCTCACCCAACTCGAGCGCATCGTGCTGGCCACCGGCGGCGGCGCGGTGCTGCTGCCCGAGAACCGCCGCCGTCTGGCCGAGCGCGGCTGCGTCGTCTACCTGCAGACATCGGTGACACAACAGGCCGACCGCGTGCGCCACGGCCGCAACCGCCCGCTCCTGCACGAGGGCGACATCACCGGCCGGCTCGGAGAGCTGATGGACGTGCGTTCCCCGCTGTACAGCGAGATCGCGGACCTCACCGTGCCGACCGACGGGCGGCGCGTGCGCGGCGTGGCCGAGCACGTCCTGCGCGAGCTGGCCGCGGTGCGCTGAAACAGCCGCAGGCGGTTTCAGCAATTTGGCCAGCCGCCTCCAGCGCCGCGCCGCTCACGTATACTGCCCGGCGCGCGAATCGCCTCGGTTGGTTCTGTCAAAGCTCCCCGCGCGCGGCAAGTGGATACCCTCAAGGTCGAACTCGGCACCCGCAGCTACCCGATCCTGATCGATGCGGGGCTCATCGCGCGTCCCGACGTGCTGCGCGCGCACGTACCCGGCCGCGATCTGCTCATCGTGAGCAACACGACGGTCGCGCCCCTGTACC
>JBOIAH010000335.1:0-3724 GCA_050739055.1 Steroidobacteraceae bacterium
TCGTACTGTGCTGCCGCACCGGCGTACGTGCCTGGCGTGCCGCACGGGCGCTGCAGAGCCAGGGTCATCAGCACCTCGCGCTGATCGCGCTGGGCGAGTGACGGCGGTCCTCGTCATCGCCGGCACCGATTCGAGCGGCGGGGCCGGGCTCACGCGCGATGCGTGCACCCTGGCGCACTTCAACACGCAGATCCTGTGCGCCGTGACGGCGGTGACGGCGCAGTCGCACTCCGCGCTCGCGGCGGTGCAGGCGGTGGCGCCCTCGCTGGTGCGCGCGCAGATCGCGACCGGGCTCGCGAGCGGGCGCGTGCGAGCGATCAAGATCGGGATGCTCGGCACGCGCGCCACCATCGAGGCGGTGGCAGAGAGCATTCCGGCGAACCAGCGCCTGCCCCTGGTGCTGGACCCGGTGCTGGCGGCGAGCTCGGGAGCTGAGCTCCTCGATGCGGACGGGCGCCGCGCGCTGCTCGCCCTCCTGCTGCCGCGGGCAACGCTCCTGACTCCCAACATCCCGGAAGCCGCGGCGCTGCTCGACGCGCGCCCGGCGTCGTCGCAGGAAGAATTGCTCGCCCAGGCGCGCGCGCTGTGCGTCCTGGGCGCGGCGGCCGTGCTGCTGAAGGGCGGCCATGGGGCCGGCCCGGCGGCAGTTGACTGGCTGGTGTCAACGGACGGCAGCGTGCACGCGTTTACCGCACCACGCAGCGCCACACAATGCCGCGGGACCGGCTGCGCGCTCGCCGCCGGTATCGCCGCGGGACTCGCCGCCAACGTCGGGCTCATCGAGGCCTGCGAGCGTTCCAAACGCCATGTGACGGAGCTGTTGCAGCACGGGCTGACGCGCCGCGACGGCTGACAGTCGGCGACGGCTGCCGGGCTGGCTCGCGTTCATCGGTACGCTCGTCGCCAACACGCGACAGGGCACGTTTGCTGCCGATCCGCGTCAACCAACTCGCAGCTCAGGCGCTGTGGGGTTGTCGACAGTGAATCAACAGTCACACCACAAGCGACAGAGGGAAAGAGAAATGGAGCGCAATATGTTGCGAAGCGCGGCCGGCGCCGCGCTGGTGATCGGTCTCGCCGCGATCCTGAATGCCTGCGGCGGCGGCGATTCCATGAATTCCGGGGGCAGCATGCCGCCACCACCCCCGGCCCAGACCACGAACATGGCGCTGCTCATCAGCGATGCGTCATCCGACGATTGGGCGACCATCGGGGTGAAGGTGCTGAGCATCGCGCTGGTGCCCCAGGGCGGCGGCATGCCGGTGACGGTGTGGACGGCGCCTTCGCCGGTGCCGATGGTGAACCTCGAGCAGCTCGACCAGCTCGGCGAGATCCTCGGCAACGTGAGCGTGCCGGTGGGCACCTACACCGGGGCCATTCTCACCGTGGGCGCAAATCCCGGCGACCTGCTGCTCACCGTGGCATCCGATCCGGAGAGTGGTTTTGCCGGAACCCCCGCAGAGACCATCGCCCCGAGCCTGATCCAGATCGTGGGCAAGCAGGGCAGCAGCGGTGATCTGATCGTGCCGGTCACGATCAACTTCGCCTCCCCGCTCAGCGTTTCCACGAGCGGCAGCAACGCACTGGACCTGGAGTTCGATCTCGCACACCCGGCGTTCATCGTCGCGCACAACCCCCCGGCGGCGCTGGGCACCACGCTGTGGGCCGTGGACTTCAGCGGGCCGGTGCACCGGCATCCGCTTCGTGACCTGCGCTGGCTGGTGCTGCGGCATACCTACGGCACGGTCCAGTCGGTTGCCGCCGACAACTCCTCGATCACGATCCTGAGAGACTTCCCGGTAGAGCCTGCAACCAACCCGGAAACCGAGATCACCAGCCCGCAGCAGCTGACGGTTCTCGCCGACTCCGTCAACGGCACGATCTTCTACGACCTCGACGCCAGGTCCCGCACCGTGATCAAAGACTTCTCGGCCCAAGCCATGACGCTCGATCACAAGTTCGTGCGCATCGCCGCCCGCTACCAGGTGGACGGCTCGCTGGTGGCGGTGCGTGTCTGGGCAAGCAGCAGCTTCAACAATGTATGGGTCAGCCCCGAAGGGCACGTGCTGCACGTCGAGGAGACGACCGGCCTCATCACGGTGGAAAACGAGGACGGCAGGGGAGTGCTGGTGCAGGTCGACTCCAGCACCCAGTTCTTCTTCCGTGCACCGCAAGATCCGTCCGCCGATGCCACCCCGATCGGCACCGGCCTCACCTTTCTTGCGAACGATGACCTGGTGCGCGGCTTCAAGGTGCACGTGAGCGTGGCCAACCCGCTGGCCGTGCCGATGGTGGCGGACTCGATCGACATCGAGACCGCGGCCTACTCGGGCGCGATCTCGGGCGCGAACACCACGGGCTTCACCTACACCCGGCAGTTCGTGCGTCAGAGCGATGACTATTCGATCAACCTCAACTACATCCCGGGCACCGCCCCGCACACCGACCCGAGCGGCAATGCGATCACGGGTTTCGACTGGTGGAACTTCACCTACCCGACCCTCGCCGACACCGGCAGCAGCGCCGTTTCCGACTTCGTCTCGGCGACCAACGGCGCGGTGAGCTTCGGCGGCACGGTGGGACCGGTGTCCGCGTCGGGAGCCACGTGGGCGACCTGGTCGACGGTCGCGCCGATCGGCTGGCAGGCGCCCGAGTCGGTGCTCGAGCCCACTCCGCTGCCCATCGGCGCGGTGGTCACGGGACTTACCGGCAATGCGTTCACCCTGGCGGTGATCGGGGGTGCCAACCCGGCGGCGGTGGATGTGACGACGGCGGAAGGCTCGGCGACGCTGGTGTACCAGATCGACCGCAGCAACGGCGTCATCAGCGTGAGCCCGGTCGACATCAGCACCAGCAGCGGACTCGCGACCCTGACCACCGCGCTCACCGCCGGCACGCCGGTCAAGGTCTGGGGGATACCGCAGCCGGCCGGCACGCAGATGAGCGGCGCCCTCAAGGCCTACGTGCTCGTCTACTTCACCGGCACGCTGCCGCAGATGTAGAGAGTCCCCGGATCGATACGGGACAGGGACGTCCCGCACCCGGGTATCATGCCCGGATGCCACCTGGAAAAGCCTCACAAGACGAACTGGTGCGCGTCGCGCGGCGCGCCATGCTCGAGCATGGCCTGCAGCCGGATTTCTCCGCGGCCGCCGCCGCACAACTGCGCGCGATCAACGCTCCCGCCGGCGCGTCCGGCCCGCAGATCCGCGATCTGCGCGCGCTGCCGTGGTGTTCGATTGATAACGACGATTCGCGTGACCTGGATCAGCTGTCGGTTGCGCAGCCGCTCAGCGGGGGTGCGGTCAGGATCCTGGTTGCGATTGCCGACGTCGACGCCACGGTGGCCTCCGGCTCGCCGATCGACGCCCACGCCAGCGCCAACACCACCAGCGTGTACACGGCGGCGGAAATCTTCCCGATGCTGCCAGAGCGCCTGTCGACCGACCTGACCTCGCTCGCCGAGGGTGAGGAGCGCCTCAGCCTGGTGATAGAGATGACGGTGGCGGCGGACGGCAGTGTCGGTGATTCCGACGTGTATCGCGCGCTCATCGTCAATCGCGCCAAGCTCGCCTACAACAGCGTGGCGGCCTGGCTGGACGGCACCGCTGCGGCGCCGGTGCGCGTCGCGTCCGTCGCCGGCATGGAGCAGCAGTTGCGCATCCAGGACCGGGCGGCGCAGGCGCTGAAGCGCGTGCGCTGCGAGCAGGGCGCGCTCGGGCTC
>JBOIAH010000336.1:0-1729 GCA_050739055.1 Steroidobacteraceae bacterium
ACGGCGGCGAGCCGCACATCCTGCAGGGCGGCCGCAAGGGTGTGGAGAAGGAGTCGCTGCGGGTGACGCCGCGGGGGCTGCTGGCGCAAACACCGCACCCGCCACTGTTGGGATCGGCGCTTACCAGCGAGCACATCACCACCGATTACTCCGAGTCGCTGATCGAGCTGGTCACGCCGGCGTTCACGCACAGCTGGGAGCTGCTGCAATACCTGCTCGACCTGCACCAGTTCGTCTACCGCCACCTGGGCGATGAGCTCCTGTGGGCCACCAGCATGCCCTGCGCCATCGATCGCGACGAGGACATTCCGCTCGCCCGGTACGGCGGCTCGCACGTCGGGCACATGAAGACGGTGTATCGCAACGGTCTTGGGCTGCGCTACGGGCGCATGATGCAGGCCATCTCGGGCGTGCATTTCAACTACTCGTTTCCGCTGCCCTTCTGGGAGGCGTACGCGGCCGCCCGCGCCGCGCGCGCCCACGGTGCGGACTTCATCTCGGCGTGTTATTTCGACCTGCTGCGCAATTATCGCCGCCACGGCTGGCTGGTGCTGTACCTGTTCGGCGTGTCCCCGGTGGTGTGCAAGTCGTTCCTGCGCGGACGCGCCCTGCAGCTCGCGGACTTCGGCAGCGGCACGGCCTACGAACCCTACGCCACCAGCCTGCGCATGAGCGACGTCGGCTACCGTAACCGCAACCAGGCGGGACTCACCGTGTCGGTGAACAGCCTGGACGAGTACGTGCGCGATCTGACACACGCCATCACCACCCCGCACCCGCCTTATGAGGCGCTCGGCGTCAGGGTGAACGGCGAGTACCGCCAGCTGAACGCCAACATCCTGCAGATCGAAAACGAGTACTACAGCTTCATCCGGCCCAAGCGCGTGGCGCGCTCGGGCGAGCGCCCCACCAAGGCGTTGCGGCGCGCGGGCGTGGAGTATGTCGAGGTACGTGCACTGGATGTGAGTGCCTTCGACCCGGTGGGCGTGAACCAGAGCAAGCTGCGGTTCCTCGAGGCGTTCCTCGCGCTGTGTCTGCTCAAGGAGAGCGCCCCGATCGGCGCTGCGGCGCAGGGCGCGCTCGATGAGAACCACGTGACCGTGGCGCGCCGCGGCCGTGAGCCGGGACTGACGCTGGCGCGTGACGGGCGCAGCATGCCGATGCTCGAATGGGGGCGCGAACTGCTCGACTCGATGTCCGGCCTGTGCGAGATCCTCGATCACGGCGATGCGGGTCGGCCCTACTCGCAGGCGCTGGCGGCGCAGGCAGCCAAGCTCGCCGATGTCACGCTCACCCCCTCGGCGCGCCTCATGAGCGAGCTGACCGCGGGGGAGTCGTTCTTCGAGCTGGCGCTGCGGACGTCCGCGGCGCACAAGGCGTACTTTCTCGACCTGTACCCCCCCAACGAAGAGCGGTTGCGGGAGCTCGCGCAGGAGGCCGAGCACTCGCTCATCGCCCAGCGCGGGGTCGAGGCTGCCGACCGGGGAACTTTCGAGGAGTATCTGACTCGCTACTTTGCGGAGTAGGGTATTCCCCGGGGGCCGCTGCCGGCGGCCTTAACGTAATCACTGCCTTAGCTGATTAGCTTTTGGGCGGTGAACGACTTAGACTCGCACGCCTGCGCCTACCCATGGAAGGGACGGCGGGCACCAGCAACAACAACAGGCCCTTACGACCAAGAAGCAGGAGCGCTACCAAGATGAAGCGAGAAGGAGCGGAAGGACTGTCC
>JBOIAH010000337.1:0-8758 GCA_050739055.1 Steroidobacteraceae bacterium
ACCCACGGATGATCGGTGCGCGCCCCCGGCACCAGCAGCCGCACGTCCACGCCGCGGCGCGCCGCCCGCCGCAACGCCGTGCGAAAGCGCCGCGAGGGAACGAAGTAGGCGCTCATGATCCAGGCACGGGTACCCGCCGCATCGATGCGGCGAATGACACCGTTGGCGAGCACCGAGTGCTGCCGCGCCTCGCTCAGGGCGAGCCGGCCGGCGGCGGCGCCGGCGGTCACCATCGCCGGCTCGGGCAACGTGAGCTCCGGCCCGCAACGTCTCCAGGTGCGGGCAAAGGCTCGCTGCCAGTCGGCCACGACCGGACCTTTGATCTCGACCATCAGCTCGCGCCACGCGCGCGGTCCGGGCGCGAATTCGTCCGTCAGTCCCGCGCCTCCCACGAACGCCACGCGCCCGTCGACGGTGAGGAGCTTGCGGTGATCGCGCAGGAAATTGCGCAGCCTGTGCCGCCACTGCAGCGGGTTGAAGAAGCGCAGCTCCACGCCCGCAGCCAGCAGGCGGCGCCGGTCGGCGTGCGCGAGCCCCAGCGAGCCAAAGCCGTCGAGCACCACGCAGCAGCGCACCCCGCGGCGCGCCGCGCGCCCCAGCGCCTCGATGAAAGCGCCGGCCACCTGCCCGGAGCTCGCCAGGTACATCTCCAGCAGCACATGGCTGCCGCCCGCCTCGATCGCCGCCGTCATCCGCGCGAGGAACTCGGCGCCGCCGTCCAGCAGGCGGAATTCGTTTCCTGGTCGCCACGGCCAACCCGTGGTTGTAAATTGATCCGGTTCCAGCAGAGCCGTCATGGAGGAACAATGACCGACCTGCGGATGAGATGCCACACCCGGTGGCAGGCGCTGCTGCTCTCGGGACTGCTCACCCCGTGGTGGGCCGCCGCCGCGGTCATCGACTCCGTCAACACGGTACGCGATGGCGGCTGCGGCGGCCGGGTGCGCAGCGTGGCGCCGCTGCGCGAGAGCGAGCGGCTCGACGAAGTCGCCCGCCGCCTGTCACAGGGAGCCGATCTACGCACCGCGGAGCGGTCCGCGAGCTATCACTCGGTGAGCTCGTTCTCGGTGAGAGTTTCCCCGGTGCAGCTCAGCGGCGACGTCGAACGCATCATCGCGCGGCAGTTCTGCGAGCAGGCCACCAATCCCGCATTCCGTGAAATCGGTACCTGGCGGCGCGGGTCCGACGTGTGGATCGCTCTCGCCGAGCCCTTCAGAGCGCCGGCGGCGCGCGACCGCAGCGCCATCAGCCGCAAGGTGCTGGAGCTGACCAACCAGGCGCGCTCCCGGACGCGCCGCTGCGGCGCCATCGCCTATGCCGCGGCAGCGCCGCTGACGCTGGACGCGGCCCTGGCACGCGCGGCCCGCAAGTATGCGCAGGACATGGCGCTGTGGGGCTACATGGATCACACCGGCCGTGACGGCAGCACGCCGCAGGCGCGCATCACGCGCAGCGGCTACCGCTGGGGGGAGATCGGCGAGAATCTCGCGCGCGGCGTCATGACGCCCGAGCAGGTCGTCGCCGGCTGGCTGCGCAGCCCCGATCACTGCGCAAACCTCATGGACCCGAAGTTTCGCCACATGGGTGTGGCGTTCGCGGTCAACCCACGTGATGCGGCGGGCGTGTACTGGGCGCAGGAGTTCGGCACGCCTAGGTAGTCTCATTGGCTGAAACGGCCTGCGGCCGTTTCAGCAGGCCAATCCAACAGCTGTACTGAGCCCGCGGACAAAAGGCGTGGCTTTTGCCCGCGAACAACCTGCGGTTCGCGCCGGATGCGTCTATGCGCCGCGGCGGTGATCGAGTGCGACGACCGTGCCGGCGAACAGGTAGAGCACTGCAAACCACGCGAGGCTGCGGGTCAGCAGCGTATCGAGTGTGTGGTAGATCGCCCCGTCCGAGTGATAGTAGACGACTTTGGCCTGTACGCCGCCGATGAGGAGCGCCGCGCTCACCACCAGCAGCAGCGCCGGCCCGGCGGACGAGCGGCGGGTGGCCTCGCCCGCCCGCGCCGCGGCCGGCGCCCGCAGTCGCGAGTACCACACGGCCAGGATCGCGAGCCCGATCACCGAGCTCAGGTATTGCAGGATGTGGCACAGCTCGCCGGTGTATCCGCCGATGGTCACGGTCTGACTGAGCGCGGTGATGCGCCGCACGGCCCACCCGTCCAGGTGCGTGAACGAATCCCACGCCAGGTGCGTCCACACGCCGACGAGGATGGCGAGCGGGGCCAGCGCCCATTCCAACAGGCGGCCTCTGAATGGCGCGAGCGCGTTCAGACACAACCACCGGGCACGCGCAGGGAGCAGCACCGTGAGCGGCCCGCGCAGCAGGAATGCGCAGGCGAGCCCCGCCAGTCCGAGCGGCAGGTCGACGGCGATCGAGCCCACCAGGCTGTGGGTATCGTGCACCAGGTGAGCGCTGACCGCCGAGGGCACGTAGTAGGGCAGATCCGGGGTCACGGCGCCGAGGATGAGCGGCGCGGTGCGCAGGCGCCAGACGTGACGCAGCGGCAGGATGGCGGCCGGATGCGCGAGCGTGAACGGCATGGTGCCTGCGGTCAGCCCGGCGCTGCGGCCGGGGGTTTCACCAGGATGCTGAAGTCCCGCCCGACCCAGGCACCGCCGCCGGAGCGGAAGGTCAGATCGATGCGACGTCCGGCGTGCAGGCGCGCGGTATCGATCTCCAGCAGGTGCAGGCCGAGAGTGTTGGCCGCAGTAGCCTGCTCGCGCGCGTCCCGCCAGCCGTCCAGTCCCCAGCGGAACGTACCCGGCTCGCGCAGCGCGAGCGTGAGCGAGCAGCCTTCGGGTAGCTCGGCGGCGGGGGCGTGCTCGCACCAGAGCACGCGACGCAGGGCGGGACGCTCGCCCTGGTAGCGCTCCCACAGCGCCGCCGGCCGGTCGAACGGGCGCTTCAGGGCGCGCGAGACGACGAGCTTGATGTACTCGGCGTGCGCCCACGCCAGCGGCATCGCCCCTCCGGTCGGGCGGCCGGGCTCGAGCCCGCGCGCAGCGATCGGCGCGGTATCCCAGACCTGTTCGGGGAGCATGCCCCCCGGGGATGCCATGCGGACCATCGCCATGATCAGCGGCAGCGGGTCGCGCCCGGCGGCGATCTCGTAGTGGCCGCGCTCGCCGGTGAGCAGCGGCCAGGCGCGCCCCCGGCCGGTGCCGTCGTAGGGGCTGCCGTCATCGTGCTCGCCGTAGCCGTCGTCGTTGTAGCGGTGCCAGCTCGGTCCCGCGGGTGTCTCGACCTTCAGTAGTGCGTCCGCGAGACGCACGCTCGCCAGGATGAGCGGATCGTCGGCGCGGCGCAGTCCGAAGCGCACCAGCTGCAGGAAGTCCACCCCCACCTGCTCCCCCGCCGACAGCCCCGGGTCGCGCGCCAGGTTCTTGATCGGCAGCACGGCGTCGCGCGCGCAGCGATCGTCGAGCGCCTGCGGGGGAGCGACGCGCACGTAGTAGCCGGTAACGCCGTGACGCCGCGCGAGCGGGGTGTCGCTGACCGCAGTCCAGTCTTCGAGGCGCGCATTCCAGTAGTCCGCGAACGCGAGGGCGAGCTCGCGCGCGTCCTCAGGCAGATAGCGGGCGCCACCCACCAGCGCGGCGATGCACGCCGCGAGCGTGAAGGTGTTGAGACCGCGGTCTTCCTCCCAGCGGTCCTGGTCGCTCACCGGGCCGGTGCGCACCAGGAACGACAGCGCGCGCCGCACCATGTCGGCGACTTCGATGCCGCCGAGCGCGCTGTGCTCCTCGAGCTTGGCCGCGAGCAACACCGGGAACGCGGCCTCATCAAGCTGGATACCGGACCAGTAACCCTTGCCTCCCAGCCACTGGTTCTGATTCCAGTGCCCATCCGCATTCTGCGTCGCGAGCAGATAGCGCAGCGTGTTGCGCGCCTCGCGCGTCGCGCCCACCGCGAGAAACGCGCTGGCGCACTCGACCAGGTCGCGCGGCCATACCAGGTGGTAGCCCTCACGCTCCTCGTGCGTGTTGCCCCACGGCACGCTCAGGGAAGCCACCATGGCGCCGGGATAGGTCTTATCCCGGTGGCTGCGCAGCGTCATGGTGGAGATCCGGAATTGCGCCACGCACGCCGCCGGCAGGTCCGCGGGCAACGAGTCCTCCGGCTCGCAATTCGCGTGCCAGCGCGTCCAGGCCGTCAGCTGCCGCTCCCAGGAAGTCTCGAAGGGCTCGCTCAAAGCCGTGAACGCCAGGGTCGCCGCGGACTCGGCGCTGCTGCCGAACCCCAGCGCCAGCACCGCCTGCCGCGGCAGCTCCCCGAGCAGCGCGACGTTGCCGGGACCCGCGGTGGTGTACTCCCAGGTCATCGAGCCGTGCTGTGCAAAGTCCTGCCAGCCGTCGCTGCTGCCCGCATAACCCGCGCTCGCGCGGCCCCACGCATCGCCCTGCCGTGCGGTGGCGGCGGCGAGCGCCAGGCCGAACGGGCCCTGCTCGGCCCACAACACCTTGCGGCCGCTGTGCTGGGCGACTTCCGCCCGGTTGTCCTTGCCCGTGCCGCCCAGGTGCGGCGCGAGCAGCGCATACGGGCGCAGCGCCGGATCGCCGCTGAGCGCGACGTCGATGAGCAGCACATCGCGGTCCTCGCAAGGGGTGACGCGCAGTGCGAGCTCGAAGCGCTCGTGGCGGTGGACGATGTGCACCGCCGGCACGCCCGCACCCGCGAGCTGCACGACGTGTCTCCACAGGCGCTTGACTTCCACCCACAAGCCCGCGCCGTCGGCGACGATGAAACCCAGGTCGCGGATCTGCGGCAGATCGACCCGCGGGTAGTAAACCTCGTTGACAATGCCGCCGCCGATGGTGAACCACAGGCGCGCCGTGCCGAGCGAGCAGCCGACCATCTCCTTGGCGCTGCTGCTCCACGTCGGAGGAAGCCCCGGGGCGCCCGGCGCAGCGCTCATCGCCTGCCCGGCAGTCGCGGCGCCGCCGGCTGCCACAGACGCACGCCCCCGATGAAGGCGTTGCGGTTGTCGCCGCGGCGCGCGTTGCGCGGCAGCCGCTTCAGCCGCACGGCGTTGCCGCCTCCGAGTACCACGTAGTCGGCTTCGAGCGCGGCCTGCAGGTGCTTGATCACGTCGTAAACCGCCTTGCGCCACTTGCGGGTCCCGCGCCGCTCGCGGCCGCGCTCCCCGACGTAATCCTCGAACGAGCGGCCGTTCTTGTACGGCATGTGACCGATCTCGGTGGGCTCCACCACGCCATCGATGATCAGCGTGGCGCCAAGTCCGGTGCCCAACCCGAGAAACAGCATGCGGCCGCCGCGGTAACTGCCGATCGCCTGCATGGCGGCGTCGTTGATCACCCGCACCGGCTTGCCGAAGGCGTGTGCGAAGTCAAAGCCCACCCATCCCTTGCCGAGGTTGTGCGGCTCCGCGGCGATGCGTCCGCGGAACACCAGTCCCGGGTAGCCGATCGACACCGCGTCGTACGCGAGCCCCGGGGCGAGCTCGCGGATCTCACGCACCATGCGTGCCGGCCCCATCTTCGGGCCGGAGTCGAACCTGCGGATGGCGCCGCGCGCGCCGGCGCGGAACTTGATGTGCGTGCCACCGACGTCGATGACCAGGATGCGGCGGGGCGCGCGTGGCCCCCGGGGGTTCGTTCCGGCTCGCATCGGAGGATTCTCACCGCAATCATCCCCTTTGACCACCCGCGCACCCCGCGCCCGATGCGGCGCATAAACGCTCGGGCCGCTTGCCGCATCAAGGCCCAGGCGAGACTTTGCAACTGTGAACGGAAAGGGAGCCTGTGATTCGCCAACGTAGCGAGCGTCCGGTCATGCTGTACGTCAGCGATCGGGCGACAATCGGCCGGGTCGAGGGAGCCACCGCGATCAAGTTCACCGGGGACCGCCCGCTCCATGACAGACGAGTAAGAGCGGCAGACCGGCAGGTCTGCCGCTCATCCCTCCGCTCGTTGCGTGTACTGTCAGTGGGGCGTGGAGGCGCTCATCGACGCATCCGCGGAGGCGGAAGCGGAGATGTCGCTGTTGGCTTGCGCACCCGGGCGGTGCCCTGAGTCAGTCTGGGCACCCGAGGCAGGCTTGCCCGAAGTCGCATCGCGCGAGGCCGGACCGCTCGGGTTGCCTCGGTGACCGTGTGACTCACCGCCGCCGACAGCACCCATGCCCGTGACGGCACCCATTCCCGTACCGCTGGCGCCGCTGGCAGACAGTGCGCCGGCGAGTGCACCCCCCGCATTGACGTCGCGGGCCTGTGCCTCACCCTGGCCAGCGGCGTGGCTGGCGGCGCTCACCGTGGCCCCGGGCGCGGACGCAACCGCAGATCTGGCAGTGTCCGCGGCAAAGTCGCCCGCACCGCGAGCCTGCGCCTCACTCTTCTTCAGGTCGTGGCGTGCCGACGCTTCGGCCTTGCCCGCACCGCGCGCGCCGGCGCGCGCCGCGCGCTGCGCGTTGGCGTCAGTCGTACGATCGACGCGGCCCAGCCCGTCGAACTGCCCGCCGGCACCGCCGGAAAGGGACCCGCCAGCGCCGCCACCCGCCATGCCCCCCAGGCCTCCTGCGCCCCCGCCAAGGGTGCCGCCGAGGCCCCCCCCAACCCCGCCACGCGCACCACCGCCCAGGATCTGCGCATGCGCGGGAGCCGCCACAGCCAGCACGACTGCGATCGCGGCGCTCGTGAAAAGATGATTCGCTCTCATGGTCGTCTCCTCTCGAGGCCGCGGTCCATCCGCGACCCTTCACCGAGTACTACGACCCACGCGCGCCAAATCTTCCCGCGGCGCCAGCGGGCGAATCGACTTGACTTAATCCCTGCGCAGGCGTGCGAGCGCCGGCTGCCGGCGCAGATCTGCACCCACCAGGCCATAACCGTAGACCGGGTCGGGGCCCGGCGCTCCCAGGTCCAGCGCCCGGCGGGCGAGCGCGGCCACCGCCTGTGCTGCGGCGGCCTTGTCCGGCATTTGCAGCTCGAGCGCCAGTAGCCCGGCGACGAGCGGCGAGGCGAACGACGTCCCGCGCACCAGCTCGTAGCCCCTGCGCAGCCCGGCTGCGGCGAGGTCGGCTCCCGGAGCGGCGAACTTCACCTGCGGGCCGCGCTCCGCCTCGACCAACACCCGCTGCTGTGCGTCCACCGCCGTCACGCCCACGACTCCCGGCCAGGCCGCGGGGTACAGCGGCGGTGCCGCCGGTCCGTCATTGCCCACGGCGGCCACCACCAGGTAGCCGCGCGTCAGGACAGCCGCCACGACGCGCGCGAGCAGTTCGTTCGGCGGTCCCACCAGACTCACGTTGATGACGGGAACCTGCTCGTGCACCAACCAGGCAAGGGCCTCCGCCACCGAATCCACCGACCCTCCGGTGGGAACGCCGCAGAACACGTCCGCGGCGTACAGCGCAGCGCCGGGAGCCGCGCCGTGCAATGCGCTCGCGCGGCCCACCATGAGTGAGGCCACCGCGGTTCCATGTTCGGCCGGCACCGGGCCCGCGGCGCAGCCGTGTTCATGAATCTTCACGCCACTGAACACCTCGTGAGTCAGGTCCACGCCGCTGTCGATGAGGCCGACGCGGACCCCGGTGAGGCCTGCACCGGCGGGCGCGCCCGTCAGGCCGCCGGGCGGGGGCGCGGGCGGCGCAGGCTGTGCGTCATCGCGCAACACCGCGCCGCTGTCGGTATAAAGGTGATCGAAGTCATACACACCCGCCGGGTCCAGCGCCTGCAGGCGCGCCATGGCGCGTGCGGTGCTTCCCCGGCCGTGCAGCACCACGATGCTCGTGCCGAGCTCCGGGTAGGCGTGCTCGCGCACCACGGAAAATCCGGCGCCGGCGGCCGCCTGCAACGCGGCCGGGCTCGGGGACAGCGCCAGTACCTCGCCACGAACGATCGGAGCGCCGTGCGGGTCGGCCTCGAGCACGTCACTGTGGCGGCGCAGCAGCTCGCGAATCCGCAGGGCGCGCAGCCCGCGCAGACGCCGCGGATCGGTCGCGCGGGCGATTTCCGCGGCGGACTTGCCGACGTCCAGCGGCAGATCTTTTGCGGAGAGATTCTGCACGGCGGTTGCGGGAAAGTTCGGCAGCCCCACGCCGGGCAACGGCGGCATGTTCACGGCGGGCAGTCCGATCTGGGCGCCCGCCGCCGGTGCGATCGCGAGCAGCGCTGTCAGTACCATTGTGCGCACGCAATCACCTTAGTTGAAGGTGGCCGCGCAGGGAAGAAATGGAAGAAAATGGCGCGCATGATCGTAGTGCCGGCATAGACATGGGTGCGCCGCCCGAGGACTTGCGTGCGGCGCTGGTCACGCTGCTGCCGCGGCTGCGACGCTTTGCACGCGCGCTCGCGCGCAACGTGCACGACGCCGACGACCTGGTGCAGATGGCGATCGAGCGGGCGCTGACACACGCCGGGCAGCTGCGGCCGGACGCGCCGCTCGCGGGCTGGGTGTTCGGCATCCTGCGCAACGCGTGGATCGATGAGCAGCGTGCGCGCGGGCGGCGCGCGCGGCTGTTCGCGCCCGAGGAGTCCGGCGCGCAGATCGGCGATGCGTCCCAGGGGCCGCACGCGGACCGGCTCGCGGTCGAGGACGCACTGGCGCGCCTGCCGGACGAGCAGCGCGTGGCGGTGGCGCTGGTGCTGATCGAGGGGCTTTCCTACAAGGAGGCCGCGCACATCATGGCGGTTCCGATCGGGACGCTGACCAGCCGCCTGGCGCGCGCCCGCGAGGCGCTGCAGGACATGCTCGGTGAGGGCAAGGCGGTCCGATGAGCTTCAGCGACGAGACTC
>JBOIAH010000338.1:0-10428 GCA_050739055.1 Steroidobacteraceae bacterium
GGGTGATCGACTACAAGACGAGCGCGCACGAAGGCGGGGATCTCGAGGGATTTCTCGAGCAGGAAGTGCAGCGTTACCGCCCGCAGCTCGAGGGCTATGTGGGACTTGCGGCCGCGCTGGGACCGGAGCCGGTGCGCGCGGCGCTGTACTTTCCGCTGCTGGGTGCGTTCCGCGAGCTCGCCTGAGAGTCAGAACGTACCGGCCATGGAGAAGGGTCGCCTGCCGAGCGCGTCCGGGGAGCCGAGATACTGCAGGTTGCTCACGAGTTCGGGCGCGGCGCCCGGCCGTGCCGCGACCAGGCCCTCGAGCTCGTATCCCGACTTCGTGAGCCGCAGCGTGCCCTGAACGGCGAGCGGGCCGCCGAGGTCCTGCAGTGTCGCGGTCGGTTCACCGCTGCCCCCGGGGAAGGTGAGCGCATAGCTGCCGAGCGGCGTCACCCGGCCGCTGCGCTCCACCAGATCATGCGCCTCGATGCGCCCCTGAAGCTCGGTGATGCGGTCGTGCCCGAGGCGTGCCAGCGCGAGATCGAGGTGCGCGGTCCCGCGCAGTTGGTGCGGCAGCTCGGGAATCAGCGCCGGCTCGAGCGGGATGTCCGCCACGAGGTTGCGCAGCGTCAACCCACCGTTGAACCCGAAGGTGACGTCCGCGCGCACGTTGACGGCGCCGTGCATCAGCAGGACATGCCCCGCGAGCGCGCCGCTGAGCAGGCGTGAAGGCTGCAGGTCCCAGCTGAGGTCCCCGAGCGCGGTGCGCTGCACCGTGAGCCCGGTGCACGCGCCGCTCCACACCGTCCCGTCGAGGCTCGCGCAGGCGCGGCTGGCGCCGTGGGGCACGATCCAGCTCGCCGGCAGGCGCGTCAGCACGATGACCGCAAAGGCGGCTGCCCCGAGCAGCGCGATCCAGGCTCCACGGGGCATTTCAGCCCGTATGCAGGACGACTGCGGCGTTCACCAGGCCCGGTGCGCCCGCACGGTCGAGGGTGGCGGAGTCCACGCGGATGCCGTTCTGCTGCGCGAGGCGCGCGAGCCACGCGACCAGGGTGTCAAAAGGCGCCTTCTGCAGGCGCAGGGACAGCTGTCCGGGGCCTTCCGGTTCGCTGCCGGCGAGCGAGCCTGCAAGTCCCGACTCGCGCGCCGAGCGGTCGACGATCACGAGCAGCGATTCCCCGGCGGATGAGGGTGGCCGCGGTGCGGCGGCCAGCTCCGGCGCAACCGCCTGCATCCAGGCAAGGTCGGTGCGCTTTTTCATGAGCCGCTCGTGGGCGTGCGCCACGCTGCGGTCGAGCGACACGATGATGATGATCAGCAGCACCGCGGCGATCAGGCTGCCTGCGGCGAGCAGGCCGCGCTCGCGCTCGGAGAGCCGGGCCGGCGAGAATCTCGCAGCGAGCGACCGGTTCACTCTAGGTGCCCCCGTGGATCTGCACGCGTCCCTCGTAGGCGTTGCCGACCGTGTTTCCACCGATGAGATCCGCCCGCCAGCCTTTGCCGCGCAGCAGCTGGCTCAAATGATCGAGACTGGCCGCATCCGGCGCGGAGAGCTTCAGCTCGAGCCCGCCGTCGTGGAAGTTGAGAGACTGGAGCCGCGCGCCGGGGGCAGCGCTGCTGGCCTGCGCGAGCGCCTGCAGCGCGGCCAGCAATCCCGCGGATCCCCCGCCGCTGCGCACCGCGAGCAGCCGCTGTTCCATGCGGCGGCGGGCATCGAGCGCGCCCGGGTCCCCGGGCATGGCGCTGTGGAAGGCATCGCGGATCGAAGCATCGACCTGGCGCTCCTTGCTTTTCAGCAGCTGCAGTTGCGCCGCCTTGCCCACCACGTGCAGGCCGATCAGGCACAGCAGCAGAATCGCGGCGATGCGCCAGGCGCGCAGACCGACGCCCCGCGAGCTCCTGGGCGCGTAGGCGCCCTGCAGCAGGTTGATCGGGGTCGCGGTCGGCAGCTGCTGGGCAAAGAGGCCGAGCGGCCCGCCGCTCAGCAGCTGGATCCTGATGCCGTCGAAACGTCCGCGCGCCGCCTCGATCTGCGGGGAATGCCGCTGCCACTCGGCGGCCCCGGCATACACGATCAGTCCGCGGGCGCCGGCGCTCGCCTCGGCGCGCTCCGCCTCGGGGCCGTGCGGGTCGGTGGTGTGCACTCCGACATGGGCGGCGAGCGCGTGGGGTGCGGCGAGTGCGATCTCGAGGGCTGCGGCGAGCGCATCGGCGGGCAGGCTGACCAGCGAGCCTCCGGGCGGGCGCACGAACACCGTGTCCTCCTCGAGCAGCAGCACCGCGTGGCCGGGGTTCTGCGGCAGCAGCTCACTGTCGGCGCACAGGCACTCCGGCTCGATTGCGGCGGCGTGCAGCCCCGCCAGCCACTCGTCCATCAGCGCGCGCGACACCACGGCAACCGGCGCGCGGGTCGAATCCCCCGTGCGCCGGCCGATGGCGAAATGCAGCTCGTCGATGTCCGCGGCGAGATGCTCCTCCAGCGCGTAGGGGACGAGCTGCTGCAGCTTCACGCCGGTCCGGGCGGGGACCTCGGGCGCGGCGAGCAGCACGTCCGCGCCCGGCACCAGTACCCACACGCGGCGTCCGGCCGCGGCGGGGGCCGCGAGCGTTAGCGGGCCGCTCTGCGCCGCCGTGAGAGGCGCACCGCCCGAATCGGCGATCAGCCAGGAGGCGTCCTCCCCGGGCGTGCGCGCCAGACGCAGCGCCAGCCAGTCAGCCATGCGCGCATCTCCCAGAGCGTGTCGGAACGGGGTTTGGCGGGCTCATGGGGCGTGTCAGTTCGGCGCTGCTTTCAGTCGGGAGTGAAACTGCGCAGGATCGGGCGCACCGAGCCCGCCGGGTCCTGCTGCAGAAGACTGTACAAGTTGAATTCAGTACTGCCAATAGTGATGAAACTCGTCAGCCGGAAGTAGCCCGAGGTCTGCTGCAGCTTCCCCGAGATGTTGCGCCAGGTCGCAGGATCCGCGGCCGCCTGGTAGTCGCTGAGCTGCGGGAAGCACCCCGGTGCGCTCGCGCGGTTCTTCGCCAGTCCGCCGGGATCGCCGGAGAAATCGCCGTGCCCGAGGAATGCATCGAGCACCGGCCCGGGGGCCGTGCAGATGTTGAGCTTGACGACCCAGGGAAGGGCGGTCACGTAGGGCGCGAGCCGCAGGTAGCGGTCGCGGCCGAAGCCCGGCAGCGCGAGCAGCTCACTCGCGCTCGTGATGTAGCGGTTGGGCGTGCGGTAGGGCGGAGTCTGGCCCATGTAGACGCTGTCCTCCGCGCCGTCGGGCACCGAGGGAACGATGTCGCGATCGATCCAGTCGACCATGTAGCCGGCCCACTTCGGCTCGAGCTGCAGCATCACCAGCAGCTGTTGGAACGCGGCCACCTCGACCGGGTCGGGAGTGCCGTCCCCGTTGACGAGGCTGTTGAGGTTGAAGCGCCCCTGCAGGTCCTCGAGCGACGCCGAGAGCATCACGCCGGGAACGATCTCGAGGGGTCCGACCGGGTTCGCCCAGCCCTGGGACGCGTAGGTGTGCTGCGGGTCGGCGCGTTGCGCCAGCCGCAGCCCGTACGCGGCCAGCGCTTCCGCCCCCTGCTGCACGAGCAGCGCCTCATCGAACGCGTAGGTGGCGGCGCCGCGGCGCGCGGTCATGGCGTTCTCGTAGGCGACGGCGGCGGCGAGAATGGTGCCGAACGCGACCAGCAGGATCGCCACCAGGAGCGCGATCCCGCGCTGCGCGCGCGGCCCGCGGCACGGCCCCCGCCGCGCAGGCCCAATGCGCGACGTCACCCGGCCACCTCGAAGATGCGCACGATCTGGCCCCAGTCCTCGGTGTCGAGCGTGATCCGCACGGCGATCGGGCGGATGCGCAGGCTGCTCTCGAGCGCCTGCGCGCCGGCCACGGTCGTGGGCGGCCACTGCGCCTGCCACACGCGGTTCAGGTCCAGATACTCGATGGCGAGCGACTTCACGTGCGTCAGCAGGTCGCGCCGGGCGGTGGTGCTGGAGAGCGTCGGATCGAGGACGTACCAGGATTCGCGCCGCAGCGTGCCGTTCTGCAGAAAGTAGGCGACCCGCTGCAGCTCGGCACGCTGCAGTCCGTTGGGGTTCGCCCAGCCGCCGCGCGTGAGAGCCACGATCGGTTGGGTGCCGGGCGCCCCGGCCTGCAGGGCGGGCTGTGAGGGCTCATCGCCGACGGCCTGGCGCACGGGACGGGGCGCGAGCTGCACGAAGTCCTGCTCGAGCACTCGCATCGCGGTCTGCAGCTGCAGCAGTCGCGCCTGCCGATTCTTGAGGGTGTCGTGACTCGCGAGCCCCTGGGTGATCGCGCCGTATCCCATGGCGAACATTACCGCGGCGATGAACAGCGCCACCATCAGCTCGAGCAACGTGAAGCCGCGGCGGCCGTTCATGGAGTCCCCGAGGATGGCTGGCCGGACGTTCCCTTGGCTCCCGGTGCGGGCGGCATGAGCAGCTGCGAGCCCCAGTCCGGCAGATCGCCACGCGGGGTCCCGACGGCATCGCCCCAGATGCCACTCAGGGTGGTGTACCAGCCGCGGTCGTCGTCCGACTTGACGTCCGCGGGCCGCACGCTGACGTCGATGCGCGCCATGCCCGGCACCTGCGTACCGTTGACTTCCTGGTGCCAGTGCCACTTGCGCCCGGCCAAGTCGACATCCCCGTCGCTCTTTCCCATGGCGGGCTGCTGGACCGCGAGGCGCACCGTCGCGATCTGATTGAGCGCCACCCAGTTCGCGAAGGTCTTGTCGCGCAGGTAGCTGACCACATCGGCCGAGGAGCTGAGGGTCTCGAGCACGGCGGCCATGCCGATCGCGACGATGGCGAGCGCAACCAGCACCTCGATGAGAGTAAAGCCGCACGCCCGCCTCACCGCCTGGCCTCCACCATCGGCTGCTCGACGATCTGGCCCTGGTCGTCCTGAGTCACGGTGATGCTGCGCAGTCCGCCGTCGCGCTCCAGGCTCGCCGCAAAAGTGGTGAGATCGCCGTCGGAGAAGATCATCACCTGCGGGGTCTTGTCCTGGGCGTTCTGGGGACGGCGCAGCACCACCGGGCGCGCTTCGACGCTGAGCTTCACGTCCAGCCCGTCGGGGAGCTGGCGCGCGCCGAGGGCGTCGTCTTCGAAGACGTCGCGCCAGGCGCCGCGGTACACGTCGTAGGCGAGGAACTCATAGCCGTCCTCCTGGAAGAGGATTCCGTACTCGCGGGTCTGCAGCTCCGCCTGCTCGCGCGCGTAGTTCATCAGGGTGAGCAGCCGCTCGCTCTCGCGCTCCAGGTCCCGATCGCGGCCCGTGAGGCTCACCGACAGCAGCATCCCGGCGCTCACCACGCCGATGATGAGCACCACCACCAGGATCTCGATCAGGGTGAAACCGGCGGTGGCCGGATCGGCACGCGCGCGTCGCTCCATCGGCTTCGGCGGGTCAGTTGCCGAGGTTCCAGTTCCCGATGTCGGCGTTGATGCCGTCGCCGCCAGGCTGCCCATCGGCGCCCAGCGAGTACAGGTCGTACGTCTTGCCGTGCGTTCCGGGGAAGGCGTACTGGTAGGGGTTGCCCCAGGGGTCCTTGCTCACGCGCTCGATGTAGCCGCCCACTTTCCAGTTCCGGATCGTGGGATCGGTCGGTTGCTGTACCAGGGCGCTCAGGCCCTGCTCGTTGGTGGGATACTTCGAGTTGTCCATGTAGAACAGCGTCAGCGCCGTTTCCAGCGCCTGGACGTCCTCCTTGGCCTTCGCGACCCGCGCATCGTCTACCTTGCTGATCACCGTCGGGACGATGACCGCGGCCAGCAGGCCGATGATGATCACCACCACCATGATCTCGATCAGGGTAAAACCCCGCGCGCGTACCCATCCCCGGCGGTGGCGTCTGCTAACCTCTTGAGCCATGTAACTCATGCGCTGCGCATCCGGGCGGCCTGGGCCGCCGATTAGGGCCGAAAAACGGGTCGGGATGATAACAAATGGGGTGTTCCGGCTCCGTGAACCGCGTGCGGGGACTGCTCGGATCGCTCAATTGCGACGCGGGTTTCGGGCTGGCGCTCCTCGCGGCCTGTGCGCTGCTGCTGTCGCTCACCGCCGCCGGGCACTCCGGGGCCCTGCTGCTGCGCTACGACCGGGCGGGGCTCGCCGAGGGCCAGGTCTGGCGTCTGCTGACGGCGCACCTGGTTCACCTCGGCGTGCGGCATGCGCTGCTCAACTGCCTGGGTCTGGTGCTCCTGTGGGCGCTGTTTGCGCGCGACTACACCCCCCGCCAGTGGCTGCCAATCGTACTGGGCGCGATGGCGGCCATCGATGCAGGCTTGTGGTGGTTTGATTCGACTGTCCTGTGGTACGTGGGTTCCTCGGGTGTGCTTCACGGCGTCATGGCCGCGGGCGCGCTGGCGCATCTGCGCCGCCGCGAGCCCGACGGCTGGCTACTCGGGGCGTTTCTGCTGGCCAAGCTCACCTGGGAGCAGTGGATGGGGGCGCTGCCGCTGTCCGGCAGCGACCCGGTGGTGGTGCAGGCGCATCTGTATGGCGTCGTGGGCGGGCTTGCGATGGCGTCCATCCGGAGGCCCGCCGCCAAGCCGCTATAATTTCGTCACGGAGTCCCGATGTCATTTGCGTTCGTGTTCCCGGGGCAGGGCTCGCAGTCGGTGGGCATGCTGGCGGCGCTCGCGGCGGCCCATGCGACCGTGCTCAGCACCTTCGAGGAGGCCTCCGCGGTACTGGGTTATGACCTGTGGAAGCTCGCGAGCGAGGGCCCGGACTCGGCGCTCAATGCGACCGAGCGCACGCAGCCGGCGCTGCTCGCCGCCGGGGTCGCGACCTGGCGTACCTGGCGAGGTCGGGGCGGGGCACCTCCGGCACTCGTCACGGGGCACAGCCTGGGGGAGTTCACCGCGCTGGTGTGTGCCGAGGCACTCGACTTCCGCGACGCGGTCGCGCTGGTGAGATTCCGCGGCGAGGTCATGCAGGAGGCGGTCCCGCCCGGGACGGGCGCCATGGCCGCGATCCTCGGACTGGACGAGGAGGCGGTGCAGGCGGCCTGTCGCGAGGCGAGTGCCGGTGCCGTGGTGGAGCCGGCGAACTTCAACTCCCCCGGCCAGGTGGTCATCGCAGGGGAGCGCGCGGCCGTGCAGCGCGCCATCGAGGCGGCGAAGGCCCGTGGCGCCAAGCGCGCCGTGGTCCTGCCGGTGAGCGTGCCGTCGCACAGCCGCCTGATGCTTGGTGCCGCGGAAGCGTTGCGTGAGCGCCTCAGCACACTCAACATCCGTGCTCCGGGCATCCGCTACGTGAGCGCCGTGGATGCCGCCGCGCACGCCGCGCCGCAGGACATCCGCGAGTTGCTGGTGCGCCAGCTGTCGAGCCCGGTGCGCTGGTCGGATACGCTGCGGGCGGTCGCCGCCGCAGGGGTCGTACAGATCATCGAATGCGGACCGGGGCGGGTGTTGACTGCGCTCAACCGCCGCATCGAGCGGCGTCCGGGATTGCAATTTCTGGCGCTCGAGGATCCAGCGTCACTCGACGCCGCGCTCGCGGCGACCGCAGAGGGTACTCATGCTTGAAAACGAAATTGCGCTGGTCACCGGCGCCTCGCGCGGAATCGGACAGGCCACCGCGCTGGCACTCGCAGCAGCCGGCGCGCGTGTCATCGGCACGGCCACGACCGCCGAGGGCGCGGCGAAGCTCACCGCGGGGTTTGCGTCGCACGCATACAACGGCCGCGGCGCGCTGCTGGACGCGGCCAGCGCCGCTTCCATCGACGCGCTCATCGGCGAGCTCGAGTCGCTCGGCGAGCTGCCGACGATTCTGGTGAACAACGCGGCGATCACCCGCGACGGGCTGCTGTTGCGGATGAAACAGCAGGACTGGGACGAGGTCATCGCGACCAATCTCACGGCGGTGTACCGCCTGTGCAAGGCGTGCCTGCGGCGCATGATGAAGGAACGTCGCGGCCGCATCGTCAATCTGACTTCGGTCGTGGGAGTGACCGGCAACCCGGGACAGGCGAATTACGCGGCTGCCAAGGCGGGGCTGCTGGGTTTCACCAAGTCGCTCGCGCAGGAGCTCGCCTCCCGCGGCATCACGGTGAACGCGGTCGCGCCGGGTTTCATCGACACGGACATGACGCGCTCGCTCACCGAGACGCAGCGCAGCGCGCTGCTCGAGCGCGTGCCCCTCGCCCGCCTGGGGACGCCCGAGGAGATCGCTGCGGCGGTGCTGTTTCTGGTCTCACCGCGGGCCGGCTACATCACCGGGGAGACCCTGCACGTGAATGGCGGCATGTACATGCCGTAAGCAAGCTGATCAGCAGCGTTGGCCGGGCGCCACACGCGCGCGCACCGCCGGGGCGCCCTCGGCGAGCGGCGCGTTGGTTTTCGCCAGCAAAAACAATCACTCGCGGGTGCGGGGAGCCAGTGGCACCTGCGGGGGTGTTCCCCTACAATACGCGCCCGCTGCCGGGCTGAAGCCTTGCCTGCGGGCAGCTGCAAACCGTTCACAGCTTACATTTCCAAGCCTACATAAGGACCCACCGCTAATGAGCACAGTTGAGCAGCAGGTCAAAGCCATCGTTGCCGAACAGCTGGGCGTTAAACAGGAGCAGGTCACGAACGATGCCTCGTTCGTCGACGATCTGGGAGCCGATTCACTCGACACGGTTGAGCTGGTGATGGCCCTCGAAGAGGAATTCGAGATCGAGATCCCGGATGAGGACGCCGAGAAAATCACCACCGTGCACCAGGCCATCGACTACATCAACGAGCGCCGCGCCAAATCCTGAATCGAACCGCGCGCCTTACAGGTAACGTGTGAGCAAGCGCCGCGTCGTCGTGACCGGTCTGGGAATGGTGACTCCGGTCGGGAGCACCGTTGCGTCGGCATGGGACGCCATCCTGCGCGGTGCAAGCGGCATCGGGCCGCTGACGCGCTTCGACGTGTCGGCGTTTCCGGTGCGCATCGGCGGCCAGGTGCGCGATTTTGACGTCGGCCGGTACATCACACCCAAGGAAGCCCGCCGCATGGACGAGTTCATGCACTACGGCGTCGCCGCCGGGGTGCAGGCGGTCACCGACTCGGGCATCGACTTCGGCAAGGCCGATCCGGCGCGCTGCGGGGCGGTGTGCGGTGCGGGTATCGGCGGCCTCGGCACCATCGAGACCGAGTACGGCGAGTACCTGAAGGCGAATAGCCCCCGCAAGATCTCCCCGTTCTTCGTTCCGGCGACCATCATCAACATGATCGCCGGGCACCTGTCGATCCGTTACGGGTTGAAGGGTCCGAACCTGGGGGTGGTGAGCGCCTGCACCACCTCGACGCACGCGATCGGACTCGGGATGCGCACCATCCAGTATGGGGACGCCGACGTGATCGTCGCCGGAGGCGGGGAGATGGCCACGACGCGCTGCGGGCTGGGAAGCTTCGGCCAGGCCAAGGCGCTCTCCACTCGCAACGATGCCCCCGCCGAGGCGAGCCGCCCGTGGGACAAGGACCGGGACGGCTTCGTGCTGAGCGACGGCGGCGGCGCGGTGCTGATCGAGGAGCTCGAGCACGCCCGCCGGCGCGGGGCGCGCATTTATGCGGAGCTGGTGGGCTTCGGCATGAGCGGTGATGCCTACCACATCACCGCGCCTCCCGAGGACGGGGAGGGCGCGCGGCTCGCGATGGTGAACGCGCTCCGGGACGCCTCGGTGAACCCCGCCGACGTGCAGTACATCAACGCGCACGCGACCTCGACGCCGCTTGGCGACAAGGCGGAAACGGTTGCCATGAAGCGCGCCTTCGGCGAGCACGCGAAGCGCGTCGCGGTGAGCTCCACCAAGTCCATGACCGGGCACCTCTTGGGCGCGGCCGGGGTGGTGGAGGCGATTTTCTGCGTGCTCGCGATCCGCGATGGCGTGGCGCCGCCCACCATCAACTACCGTACCCCCGATCCGGAGTGCGACCTCGACTATGTGCCCAACACGGCACGGCCCATGAAGATCGACGTGAGCCTCTCGAACTCCTTCGGCTTCGGCGGCACCAACGGCTCGCTCGTCTTCCGGCGCTTCAGCTAACAGCCGCAGCGCGCCTCACGCGAGCCTCACGCCACGCACGCTCCCCTGGTCCGCCAGCTCGACGTTCCCCCCGCGGTGCTGCGCCGCCTCGCGGCGCGCTGGCCCGAGCGCTACCCGATGCTGCTCGACAGCGCCGCAACCGGGGCGCTGAGCCGCGCCAGCATGCTGCTCGCGGAGCCGCGCGGCGCGCTGTGGCTGACCCCCGACGGACGCCTGGGTGCGCAGGGCCTCAGGCCCCAGGGGGTGAGCTTTCTCGCCGCGCTGGAGCACTGGTGGCTGAGCGAGCGTGCGACCGCAACGCCGGGCGCCGGCCCGGATGCTGCCGGAGAGCCCGCGTTCAGCGGAGGCTGGGCGCTGTTCCTCGGCTACGAGCTGGCGCAGGAGATCGAGCCGCGG
>JBOIAH010000339.1:0-6184 GCA_050739055.1 Steroidobacteraceae bacterium
GCGCCGCCTCGGGAAAGTCCCCGCGCGGCAGCTCGAGCAGCACTGCGGCGAAGTGCTCGCGCAGCAGCCGCCGCGGCGCGCCCTGCGCGATGATCCGGCCGCGGTCCATGATGGCAATCTCATCGCACAGCAGTTCCGCCTCCTCCATGTAGTGGGTGGTCAGGATGATGGTCTTGCGCCGCGCCTTGATCGACTGCACCAGCTCCCAGAAGTTGCGGCGCGCCTGGGGATCGAGTCCCGTGGTCGGCTCGTCGAGGAACAGGACCGCGGGGTCGTTCACCAGCGCGATGGCCAGCAGCAGCCGCTGCTGTTGCCCGCCGGAGAGCTTGCGGGCATCGCGGCCGGCGAGCTTCTCCAGGGCGCAGATGCGGATCACGTCCTGCACCGTGAGGCCGTGGGTGTACAGGCCGCGGAACAGCGCGATGCATTGCCGCACGGTCAGAAAGTCCTGCAGCGCCGTCTTCTGGAAGAGGATGCCGGCTTCCTCGCGAAAACGCGCGCTCAGGGGCTCGCCGCGGTAGCGCACCTCGCCCGATGTGGGCGGCAGGATCCCCTCCATGATCTCGACCGTGGTGGTCTTGCCGGCGCCGTTCGGACCGAGGAGGCCGAAACAGATGCCCTCGGGTGCGCTGAACGACACGCCGTCCACGGCGGTGGTGGACGGATACTGCTTGACGAGCTCGCGGACTTCGAGGAGGGGTGTGCTCACGGCGCGCAGGGGATGCGAAGATTGGCGCGCGATCCTAACGGATCGCGGCGCCCACGTCTGCCTCAAGGTGGGCCTGAGGTTGCCGCACGGCGCACGGTGTACCATGAGGAGGATGACCACCCGCAAGTATGAGAAATCCGAGCGCGTCGAGCTGGCCGACGAAGCGGGGCACTGGGACCTCGGTGAATCGCTGTCCTACGGCGAGTACCTGCAGCTCGACAAGCTGCTCCACGCGCAGCGCCCCCTCACCGGCGAGCACAACGAGATGCTGTTCGTCATCGTGCACCAGGTGTCGGAGCTGTGGATGCGCCTCATGCTGCACGAGCTGACCGCCGCGCTTAGCAGCATCCAGCGCGACGACCTCGATCCGGCGCTGAAGATGCTGGCGCGCATCTCGCGCTCGCAGACGCAGCTCATCTCGGTGTGGGACGTGCTCTCCACCATGACGCCGTTCGAGTACTCGGCGTTCCGCAACTCCCTGGGACGCTCCTCGGGGTTCCAGTCGTTCCAGTACCGCATGCTCGAGTTCCTGTTCGGCAACAAGAACGCCGAGATGGTCGCGGTGCACAAGCGCGACCCGCAGGCGTATCAGGCGCTGGAGCGCGCGCTCGCGGCACCGTCGCTGTACGACGAGGTGCTGCGGCTGCTCAGCCGCCGCGGTTACGGTGTCCCGGAGGACTACCTGTCACGGGACTTCCGCGAGCCCTACGTCGCGAGCAAGCAGGTCGCGGGCGCCTGGCTCGGCGTGTACCACAACGCCGACCAGGGCTGGGACCTGTACGAGCTCGCCGAGCGCCTGGTGGACCTCGACCACAACTTCCAGCTGTGGCGCTGCCATCACCTGAAGACGGTGGAGCGCATCATCGGCTACAAGCCCGGCACCGGCGGCACGGGCGGGGTGTCGTACCTCGCAAAGGCGCTCGAGCTCAAGTTCTTTCCGGAGCTGTGGCAGATCCGCACCTCGATGTGACCGAGGGCGGCTCACCTCGCGGCCACGGCGCCCACCGTTACCGGAGAATCCCGATAGTAATCGGGGAACATCGTCCTGAGGTTTCCGATCTTGGGCAGATCGTTTATCACGATGTAGGGGTAGCCGGGATTCTTGAGGTAGAAGTCCTGGTGGTACTCTTCGGCCGGATAAAACCCCTGCAGCGCATCGACACGCGTCACGATCGGGTGCGTGAACGCCTTGCCCTGGTTCAGTTGCGCGACATAGCTCGCGGCGATGCGTCGCTGCATGTCATCGGCGTAGAAGACAGAGGAGCGGTACTGAGTTCCGGTGTCCGGCCCCTGACGGTTGAGCTCCGTGGGGTCATGCGCGACTGAGAAATATATCTGCAGCAGCTCGCCGTAGGTCACCTCCGCGGGATCGAAGGTGATCTGTACGGACTCGGCATGACCGGTGCGCCCGGTGCCAACTTCTTGGTACTCGGCCGTGGCTCGCGAGCCGCCGGAATATCCCGCCAGCACCTGGCGCACGCCGCGCACGTGCTCGAAGACACCCTGTACGCCCCAGAAGCAGCCACCGGCGAGAACCGCGGTTTGCAGGCGCCCGTGCGCCTTGGGGTTGTCGAGAGCCGGCGCGGGCAGGACGAGCGGCGGCTCGGCCGCCGGCACCGCCGCGAGCCAGATGAGCGCGGCTGCCAGCGCCCCTGATGCGATGCTGCCGTACACGAGCTTCTTGACTGACACGGTGGTTCTCCGGGAGAGGAGTTCTGACTCAGGCGCGCGGTGCGAAGGCGAGGGCAACCGAGTTCATACAGTAGCGCAATCCGGTCGGCCGGGGCCCGTCGTCGAAGACGTGACCCAGGTGCGCGTCGCAGCGTTTGCACGCCACCCCGACACGCTGCATCCCGAAGCTGTTATCGCCGCGTTCCACGACGTTCAGACGCGAGATGGGACGCCAGAAGCTGGGCCAGCCGGTGCCGGACTCGAACTTGGTTCTGGAGTCGTACAGCATCGTGCCGCAGCAGATGCAGGAATACAGACCGTCGGCGTGATTGCTGTTATACGGACCACTGAACGCGGGCTCGGTTCCCTCGTGACGCGTGACGGTATAGGCCAGAAGCGAGAGTTGCCGGCGCCACTCCGCGTCGGTCCTGACGACGCGCGGCACGGTCACGGTCCCCTTGCTGGTACCGTCCGCGGCAAAGGTCTCGACGGTCACCGTCGCGTCGGCTTGAGAGCTCGACAGCAGTGCCGCGCCCGCGAGCCCGGGACCGGTCGCGACGACACCGAAGGACAGCGCGTAGGTGAGCAGCGTTCTGCGTGAAATGCCGGCACTCGGGTCCTGGGTCATGGCTATCCTCCTTCAGCCAAAGGTAAAAGAATACGCCTGCACACCCGGATCGAGGAATTCGATCGCGAAGAGGTGCTCGCCCGCGGGCTGAGCCTGGCGCAGCAGCTGGTACAGGCGCTGTTCGCGCACGCTGCCCGTGCCGTCGGGCTGCACGTCGGAGCCGTGATCCGCGCCGGGTGCATGCCCGTCGATGCTGACGCGGAAGCGAACCGGCCGGCGCGGGTCGCCCGCGCCGAGGACCAGATGCAAGTCGCGCGCCCGGAAGCGAAACTCGATCGCCGCCGGAGCCGCGGCCGCCACGGCCTTCTCGCCGCCCACCCGCCAGCTTCCAGACAACGCCCACTGATTGAGCTGCAGAGCGCGCGGTGCGCGGTACGAGCGGGGCGCGTCGCGCGCCATGCGGCCGGGCGAGGCGAAGTTCGTCGCGCGCTCGTATCCAAGGTAGGTTTCCGGGGAGCTCACCTCGGACTGGTCCGAGGAGGCCTGCACACCGCTGCCGACGATCGCACCGCCTTCGACGGGCAGATGCGCGGCGCCCGCCTCGTCGAGCAGCTGCCGTATGAGTTGCTCGGACTGCGGGTAGTCACCCTCGCCGAAATGATGGCCGCGGATCCGTCCCTGCGCGTCGATGAAGTAGTGCGCCGGCCAGTATTGGTTGTGGAAGGCTTTCCAGATGGCGTAATCGTTGTCCAGAGCGACGGGGTAGGTAATACCCAGATCGTGTACGGCGCGCGTGACGTTGCCGAGGTCTTTCTCGAAGGGAAATTCGGGAGCGTGCACCCCGATCACCACCAGTCCCTGGTCGTGGTAGCGTGCGTACCAGCTTTTCACATACGGCAGGGCTCGCAGGCAATTGATGCACGAGTAGGTCCAGAAATCGACGAGCACCACCTTGCCCCGCAGGGCTTGCGGCGTCAGCGGCGGCGAATTCAGCCATGCGACCGCACCGCTCAGCGGCGGCAGCCGGCCCTCCACCGGCAAGGTTCCCTCGGGCGCAGAGGCAGCGGAGCTCGCGCCGCGCATGGCGCCGGTCATCGAGCCCTGCATCGTGATGGCGCCGGCGGCCTCGACCCGGGGAGCGATGTGATCGATCAGCGCCTGCTCGAGGTTGTTGGTGCCGGCGACCGACAGGCGCGTCAGGGCGCCGGTATCCCACCCGAGCGCGATCGCCGCCACGGCAATCAGCACGCCGACCCCCAGAGCGCGGCGCAGCCACTCGCCCGCGGCGAAGGAGCGTTTCATCGCAGCGATCAATCGGGTGCTGGCGGCGGCCACGATCGCCAGGGAGCTCACGGCGCCCAGGGCATAGGCAAGCAGCAGGACGGTGGTCGCCGTGCTCGGGCCGCGCAACGCCGCGCCGGTAAGAATCAGGCCCAGGATCGGACCGGCGCAGGGCGCCCACAGGAAGCCCGTGGCGATGCCGAGTAGCAGCGATGGGACTACGCCTCGCGTGCCACCGGGGGTGTCGGAGGCGAGACGCGCGCCCAGAGCCACGAGGGGTCGCGTCGCCCAGGTGGCAAAGCGTCGTGAAAGCAGCGCCACCGCGCTCAGCGTCAGCAGCACGAGCGCCACCAGCCGGCCGTAGTCGTTGAAGTGCACGGCCCAGGCGCCACCGACGGCCGCCAGGGTCGAGATCGCGGCGAACGTCGCCGCCATGCCGATCAAGAGCGGCAGCGTGCTGCGCGCGAAGGGTTGTTCGGTGCGCGCGAGAACCAACGGCACGACAGGCAGGATGCACGGGCTGAGAATCGTCAGCGCGCCACCGAAGAATGCGAGCACCGCAATGATCATTCACGCTCCGTGGTCGGTGAGCCCAAGCCGCAAGGCAGTACGGCTCGGGCGAGCTGCGACACACCAATAGACCTTGTCAGCGCGGCTTTTATTGCACCGCGACGCGCTGCCCGCGCGCACCGCGCGCTGAACCGGCGAACGGCCCGTTTCAGCGCCAGGTGAGGCAGGCAATCCCCAGGTGCGCCGCCGCCCGCCGCGTGCGCCATGCCCCGTTCACGAGCACTCCGCGGTCCGCCAGGCACAGGTGCCCTAGGTCACTCGCCGCGTTGCCGTAGGCGATGATTTCCACACCCGGGTGCTGCGCGCGCAGCTGCCCGAGGCGGCGCGCCTTCTCCGCGCCGCGGCAGTTCACGCCGGCCAGCGCTCCGTCCAGGTGCTCCCCGCGCCACTGCACCGCGGTACACAGGACTTGCTCAAAGTCGAGCGCCCGCCCGATCGCGGGCACGTACAGATCGACGCTGGCGCTCATGAGCACCAGGCAGTCCCCCGCCTCACGGTGTGCGGTGATCGCCGCGAGCGCACCGCCGCTGAGCCCGTGTGCCATGAGCCGCGGCACGAAGCGCGCGGTCCAGGCGTCGATGTCGGCGCGAGTGCAACCTCCGAGCGTCGTGCGGATGAGGGACGACTTCAGCCCGCCGGCGTCGGTGCGGCGCAACGCATAGCGCGCCAACGCCGGCAGCACCCGCAGCAGCGCGGCAGCTCGCGCGGGGTGGTATCGCAGGAAACCCCAGACGTAGGGCAGGAGCGTATCGCGCCGCGTGATCGTGCCGTCGAGGTCGAACACGGCGAGCGCGCGCCGCTCTCCCGGGCGTGCGCCGGCGGGCGGCGCGGCGCTGCCGGCGGCCCGCGTCAGGGCGGCGCTACCCGCCCAGAGGCCAGCTGCCGCAGGACGTACCGCAGGATGCCTCCATGGCGGTAATACTCGCGTTCCTTCGGGGTGTCGATGCGCACCCGCGCGGTGAATTGCAGCCGCTTGCCGTTCGGCGCCGTTGCAGTGACCGCGACCTCGCGGGCATCGCCGCTGCTTAAGCCCACGATGTCAAACAGCTCGCGGCCGGTGAGTCCCAGGGCGGCGGCGTTCTGCCCGGGCGCAAACTGCAGGGGCGTGACTCCCATGCCGATGAGGTTCGAGCGATGAATGCGCTCGAAGCTGTCGGCAATGACGGCTTTAACACCGAGCAGCATGGTGCCTTTGGCGGCCCAGTCGCGCGACGAACCCGTGCCGTACTCGCGGCCGGCGAGCACCACGAGGGGCGTGCCCTCGCGCTGATAGCGCATGGCGACGTCGTAGATCGAGGCCTGCTCGCCTTCGGGCAGGTGCACGGTCACGCCACCCTCGACCCCCGGCAGGAGCAGGTTGCGCAGCCGGATGTTGGCGAACGTGC
>JBOIAH010000340.1:0-2594 GCA_050739055.1 Steroidobacteraceae bacterium
ATTACAGCCTCACCGCCACCAAGCCACTCGGCCAGCGCTGTCAGTTCACCGCCATCGTTACCGGCACCGAGACCGGGGCGACCCCGGCATCGGGCGGGGTCGCCGCCGTGCCGGGCACCGGGATGCTGCTCAACTACCAGATGCAGCTCTTCGCAACCGACCTGTGGCGCTCCGGCGACTTCAACGTCATCACCCTCACCCACGGCAACACCGAGATCGGCCGCATCGACTCCGTGAGCGCCATCAGCCGCTTTCCGCTCGGCGGCGCCTGGCGGCTCGGCCCGCGGTTCACCGTGGATCGGCTCACCCAGCTGAGCGACGGAAGCCAGGAGACCACCTACATCCCCTCGGTGCTGCTCGACTGGCAGCGCGGCCGCTGGATGTTCCAGCTCGACACGGGCGCGGAGCTCGGCAAGCGCGAGGCATTCCTGCAGCTCGCCAACGGGACTTTCGTACAGACGCAGAACACGTCGCGCTACTATATAAGCCTGTCGTACCGGATCTCGTTCCAATAGTGAGCCGTTTCGCCCGGAACAAGGCCCTCCTCGCGTGGCCGCTCGGCGTGTTGCTCGCGCACGCGCCCGCCTACTCGGGCGATGCCGCGCCCCAGGAATATCTCGACCAGGAGACCGCCGCCACGATCACGGTCGTGGGCGAGCCCCTGGTGTTTGCCATCACGCGGACCGACGTCGCCGCGAACGCGCGCGACTACGCGACGCTCGCGGCCGCGGCGGTCGACCGCAGCGGCAAGGTGACCTACGTCGTGATCGCCTACTTCTGGTCGACGGTCGACCCGCGGGCACGCCTCGAACCTCTGCCCAGTCCCGACCCGCTGGTGCTGCAGGCCGACGACCGTCGCATCGAGCTGCATCTGCGCGGACACTCGGCGTACGACGCCGGCATCGGCGTGCCGGTGCACGCACCTCCCGGACCGCCTGTGACGCCGAATGTGTACGGCACCGATCTTGCGACGGTGCGCTTCATCGGCGAGGCGCGGCAGCTGGCGCTGATCATCGACACCGACGCCTCGTCCCTGAGCTACGGACTGTGGGAGGATCGCCGCGGCGCGCTGCGCCGGTTCGTGCGGCACATGAGCGGCGCGGGGTAGCGCGTTCGGGGTAATTCCGGCGCCGCGCGCGTTCAACTCAGTCCGGAAACTTCAGCGCCCGCTCGTCGACGCGCTCGAGCCGCCGATGATTCGCCGACTCGCACTTCATCAATAAGGTAAATCGCCGCCACAGGATTCCGACGCCAGTCGGAGACACCTTGTCGGCAGGTCGAGACATGCGGACCTCCGTCCGAATGATGTGTATGGTGATCCCCGCGCTATTGAGGATCATCACCGCGGGTGAACTGCGTGATTGCAGTTCAGGTCGCTCGTGACGCCACGGACAGGGGGGAACGATGTCACGCGCTGCTGACATTGGCTTTGTCGCTGGCATTGACGACGTACACGCGCGCGCAAAAGTACGGCCGTCAGCGCCTCATGCTGGAACCCGGGACAATACGCCGCCGGTGCGACCGCCGCCGCACCGGGAAGGGTGCGCGGTGCGCTAGGCGACCGCATGCGCATCTGGAGACAGATCACGCACGGCTCGGTCAGGCGGGAGCCCGATCGCGGCTGCCCGCATAGGCTCGCCGCGCTGCTGCTCGCGCTTGCGCTCGTGCCGCTGGGCCGCGCCGCAACTCCGTTCGGCCGTCCCACTTTCGACCATCTCACGACCGGCTTCGAGCTCCTCGGCCAGCACCGCAATCTGTCCTGCGAGGCCTGTCATGCCAATGCCATCTTCAAGGGCACGCCGACGGCGTGCGGTGGCTGTCACGGCATCGGCACTGCCATCCGCGCGACCGCCAAGCCCGCCAACCACATCCTCTCGACCGACCAGTGCCAGTCCTGCCACACGCCGTGGGCCTGAAACCCTGCGGTCGACTTCGATCACACTCAGGCGCTCGGCAGTTGCTCGACCTGCCACAACGGCGTACAGGCGCCGGGCAAGGGGCCCACGCACATCGTCACCAACCTGGAGTGCGATGTCTGCCATACGACGCTGACCTTTGCCGGCGCCGTGTTCAACCACTCGGGGATCACCAGCGGTTGCGCGAGCTGCCACGATGGGGTGCAGGCCACCGGCATGCCGGCAAGTCACATCCCGATCGGCACATCGCCGACGTCCTGCGAAGGCTGTCACTCGACGACCAACTTCACGACGTTTGCGGGCACGATCATCAACCATGCATCCGTGACGGCGATGCAGTGCGCGGCCTGCCACGAGACGGCGAACTATCTGGGGATGCACCCCAGTACCAACACCGCCGCAGGCGACTCGCGTCCCGCGGCGACGCTCGACGCTAACCACCCGGCCACGGGTGATTGCGGCACGTGTCATGACACGGTCTCGTTCGCCGGCGCCGCGATCAAGCCGCCGAACCACATTCCGACCACTGCCGTGTGCGCGCAGTGCCATACAACCCCGGGTCAGAACTCACAATACTCGGTGACGGGCACGCACCAGGGGGTAACCGGATGCCTCACGTGTCACGCTCCTGCCGTGGCCAATACCTTCTACAACATCACCATCGTCACGACGCCCGCC
>JBOIAH010000341.1:0-2460 GCA_050739055.1 Steroidobacteraceae bacterium
AGAGACACCGTCACGATGTCGTCGACGCAGCGGCGAATTTCCGCGAACGGCCGTTCACCCACCGTGGCGCGCAGGCCGTCGGCGAGGGTCTCGGGGTGCACGTTCGGCACGATTCGGCCCGCGCGCAGCGAGCGCACCGCATCGTCCGCCCCGGCCGGCTCCACCCCGACCACGCGCAGCGCCGGCGCCAGGGTTCGCGCGGCGACCGCGATCCCGCTGAGCAGGCCTCCGCCGCCCACCGGGCAGAGCAGCAGGTCCAGATCCGCAACGCGCTCCAGCAGCTCCACGCCCGCCGTGGCCGCGCCCGCCATCACCGAGAGATCGTCATAAGGATGAATCAGCGCGGCGCCGGTCGCGGCAATCACCCGTGCGGCGGTGCGCTCGCGCGCGGCGAGGGTCGGCTCGCACCAGGTAATTGCCGCACCGTAGCGCTCGACCGCGGCCCGCTTCGCCCCTGGGGTGTTGTCGGGCATCACGATGTGGGCGGGGATGCCGCGCAGGCACGCCGCGCGCGCCAGCGCCGCGGCGTGGTTGCCGGAGGAATGGGTGGCGACGCCGTTGCGCAGCTGCGCTTCGGGCAGGCTGAACACTGCGTTGCTGGCCCCGCGCGCCTTGAAGGCGCCGCCCTTCTGGAAGTTCTCGCACTTGAAGAACAGCCGCGCGCCGGATTCGTGATCGAGCGTAGCGCTCGTCAGCACCGGGGTCGCGTTGATCAGCGGCGCGATGCGCGCGCGCGCCTCCTGGATGAGGTTCCAGGTGAGGCCTGCGGGGTTGCTGCCCATGCCGCGGGCAGCATGGGCACGCCGCTACAACCCGTCAAGCGCGTGCCCGGCCAGCATGGCGCACCCGGACGCGCGGGGCGGATCGCCGCGCGCCGCAACGCAGGCGCGGTATTTGTCGAGGTCCAGCCGCGCCAGCGCCACGGCAGCATTGACCGACGGCAGATCAGCCGGCGCCGCCGGCTCGGGCACGGGCGCCGCGGGCGCGAGGAGCGAGCTTATGATGCGCGCGCTGAGCGGCGTCGGCGATGCGGACATGAGCAGCGCAATCACTCCGGTGAGCTCCGCGGCCGCGACCGAGGTTCCCGATTCGAAGTCGTATTGCCCGCCGGGCCGCAGCGTGAGGACGTGCCGGCCCGGGGCGCCGAGCGCGCCGGCGGGGACGGCGCTCTCGCTGTCCGCGGCCGCGATCACACCGTGAATGGCGGTCGGGAAGCCGGCGCCGGGGCCGGTGGCCCCGACGAAGACGACGCCGCGCCTGAGCCCGGTCTCGACGAGCGCTGAGAGCAGCGGATCGGCGGGACCGGCCAGACTCAGGTTTACCAACGGCGCTCCGGATTCCAGAGCCGCGGCCAGAGCCTGCGCGAGCGTAAAGGTGTTGCAGACCGCCGCGTCGGCCTCCGCCTGCAGCTGCCAGCAGGCCTCGAACACTTCGAGCCGCGCGAGCGGTGCAATGCCGACGATGCCGATGTGATTGTTGGCGACCGCCGCGATGATGCCTGCCATCGCCGTGCCGTGCCGCAGCGAGCCCGCCGCGCCGCGCTGCGCGCCGAGAAAGGAGCGGTGCGTGCCGATGCGGCCGCGCAGGTCGGGATGGTGTATGTCGACCGCGGTATCGATGAGCGCCACGCGTACCCCCGCGCCCTGCGCGCGCCGGTGTGCGAGCGGGATGCCGAGCGCCGCGAGATTGGTCTGCAGGTCATACAGCGGATCGTTGTAGGGCGGCGCAGGCGGCCCGCTGAAGGTGTGAAACTCGTGCAATGGCTGGGCGAGGACGACGCGCGCGTCGTGCGACAGCGCGGCGAGCACCTCGCTCATGGGGCGCCCGTTGGTGATTTCGTAGACCACGCAATGCATGGAGAGCGCCTTGATCGGCCAGCTCGCCACGGCCCGCAGCGAGTACTCGGCGGCCACCCGGCGGGCCAGCAGCTCGGCATTCTGGGAGACCCGGTAGCCGCCCCCGGTGTAGCGCCGCCCGGTGGCACCGGCCGGCCCCGGCGCCGCGCCCACGTCGTTGGGGAAGCCGATCACGATCCGGGGAAGCGCCGCGGCGGGAGCCGGCCCGGGGGCGGAGGCGGGCACCTGGCCCGCGCACGTGCCACAGGCCGCGAGCCACAGGAGGCAGGCGCGCGCGAGCGTGCCCACTATGGCCCTCGCGACGGCGCCAGCCGGCCAGGTTCGACCGCCGCGCCTTGCGGCTGCGGCTCCACCCAGCGAACGCGCCCATCGGCGCGCAGACGCTCGGCCAGCGAGCGCAGCGGGGAGGCCGCGCCGGCCCGTGCGGCCGCGGTCGGTGCCGCGAGCGGTGCGACGCCAAGGATACCGCTGCTGTCCGGGCCTTCGACCAGGCGCGCACCGGCGGACTGCAACACCTCCTGCACTTCGCCGATGGTGAGCGAGCGATCGAAGGCCACGTGCAGCACTCCGGGGGAAGCGGGCGCCGCGTCGGTGTGCGTGACGT
>JBOIAH010000342.1:0-19996 GCA_050739055.1 Steroidobacteraceae bacterium
CCGAAACCCCGAACGTCCGGGGTTGATTGGTCATGTACGCGACGCGCGCCCGCGTACCGCGCTCGCGATCGAGAGACAGGTGTGCGCTCTCGTCGGTCAGGTTATCGACGAATGCCGCGAACTCGAGCTCCTGGGCCCCCGGCGAGCGCAACCCCAGGCGGAAGTTGATGATGTGATACGCCGCCAGCTCGGGGTTGAACGTGAAGCTGTTTATCGTGGTATTGCCGAACGGCAGGAACTTGCTCGGCGGGATGGTCCCGAATCCCGGTACCTCGTCCCCGAACTGGGTGAAGGAGCTGCCGACATATTGCCCGGTGGCAACTGCGAAGAAATCCATGTCGTGCGTTGCGGCTGGCAACGTGTAGCCCACACTGGCGACCCCCTGAAACTTCGGCGCGGTCGGCAGGCGAGCGCCGTCCTGCAGGCCGCCGACTACCGTGGGAACTCCGCCGACTGGTTCAATGACCGATCCCGTCAGCTTGGCGTCCACATAGGTTGCCGACAGCCCGAAGTCCCAGTTGGTGTTCGGGCGCGCGAACAGCTCTGCTTCGACGCCCTCGCTCCTGGCGGGCACGTTCACGGTCAGGCGCGATGAACAGTTGCCGGCATCGACGCCCGCCTGCAGGTCCTTGATGTCGGTGTAGAACGCGGCAACGTTCAGCGTCACCCGATGGTCGAGAAATTGGGTCTTGCCACCCACTTCATAGTTCCATGCCCACTCATTCTTCCACTTGACGGGCAGGCCTCCGTACGTCGCGAAGTCCGCCGCACCGCAGATCGGGACGTTGAGGGGATCGTTGATGCCACCGAGCCGGAAGCCGCGCGAGCCCTGCAGGTACAACCTGACGTCCTGTGTCGGGTCGTAGCTCAGAATGAGCCGTGGCGCCACGCCGTTGGAGTCGGTCGATCCGAGCAGCGGCGTGAGCGTCGCCGCGTGGTTGCTGAACAGGCCGGCGAAGTAGACGGACTTGTCTTCGGTGAACTTGAAGCCGCGGATGCCGCCGGTCACCGCCCACTGGTCGTTGAAGTGCCAAGTGGCCTCGCCGAAGAGCGCCGATTGCTTGAAGTTGTAGTGCAGATCGGAAAAGAACGGGTTATCGGCTGGTGCGCCGAGGTCGGCGCTCGAGTTCCCGGGGCCCAGCAGGCGCAGTATGATGGCGTCGTAGCCGATGGTGGGCAGGCCCTGGCCGTAGTTGCGAGTCAGGTGCTCGAAGAATCCGCCGACCAGCCAATCAAACTGGCCTTTTCCGTTCGAGGACAGCCGCAGTTCCTCGGTGAACTCGCCGATCGCGTTGTGATCGATCAACGGGGAGTTGGTGCGCACATCGGCTGACGTTCCGCCGAACTGGAAAGTCACGCTTCCGGACAGCTGACTGGCGTCCCGCAGCACCACCAGCTTGCGGTCGGTGTAGGAGGTGATGGAGGTCAGGGTGGCAAATCCCAGATCGCCGTCCACCTTGACGTCGTAGAGCTTGAAATCATCGTCGATGCCTTCCCGGAACTGCCGGTACTGGGTGCGATCGCCGAGCGGCACGGGAGGCTCGGTCGTGGTGTAGGGATTGCCGAGAATGTTGTAGACGTCGGTGCGCGGGAAGCCGTCGGTGTGGAGTTTCTGATAGACGATGCGTGGCGTGACGCTGATCACGTCGTTCGGCTTCCACAGCAGCGCAACGCGTGCACCCGTCTTCCTGCCGGTGTTGACGTTGCTGTCAACCGAGCCGAGCGGCCCGTAGGCGGTGATGAAGCCGGGCAGGTCATCGTGGTAGGCGACGATCCTGACCGCGGCGGTGTCTCCCAGCGGCAGGTTCATCATTCCCTTGACGTTGCCCGCGCTGTCGCCGTGCTTCACCGTAGCGATCCCGGTGTCGAGCTCGCCTTCGGTGCCAGTCAGCTTGGGCTGTTCGGTGATGTAGCGAATCGTGCCGGTCTCCGATCCGGCGCCGAACAGGGTGCCCTGCGGTCCGCGCAGGACTTCAACTCGTGCCAGATCGAAGAGGTCGAGGTCGGGTGTGAACAACGCGATTGAGATCGGCGACTCGTCCAGGTACACCCCGACCTGTGGCTTCACGCCGGGCTGATCTCGAACCACCTGACCGGAGCTGATGCCGCGAATGGCGATCTGGCTCTGACCTGGACCGATGTCCGTAATGGTGAGCCCGGCAACGTTGCGGGCGAGGTCGATGAGGTTATCGGCCCCCGAGGCCCGGATCTGATCCTGGCTTTGCGACGCGACCGAAAAGGGCACGTCCTGCAGCGCGGCCTCGCGCTTGGTCGCCGTCACGACGACCTCCTGCAAGGGCTGTTCGGGTCCTGCCTGCGCCTGCGCCTGCTGCGCGGGGGCAGACGGCGCCAGGCCAAGCGCTGCCAACGCGAAGGACACGGTGAGGCCCTGAATACCTGTGCAGGTGCTTGCCATGTTGATACTCCTCCCGGACTGCCGGCACGCCGGCGACGCGTGCGCCTGTGGTTTTAGTGAGACCGCTGGCTATCCGCCATTGTAAGCGGAATCATACATGACTTAATGAGGGAGTGGAAAAGGCTGCCGGGACAGCACGCCAGCGAGGAGGGTCTCCCGAAAGCGCCGGTCTCATCCCGTGTCTCCCGGTGTGGCGCCCGGCATACAAATGGCGCCTCCGTTCATACAGTAGACGGATCCAGGCGTGCGTCGGGCCGAATCGCCCGTACGGGGTCCGCGAGAGGCGGGCCGCGAGGTCGGCGCGCGCGGCACCGCTTCAGAGAATGTAGCGGCTCAGGTCCTCGTCGTTGACGAGAGCACCCAAGTGATCGTCGACGTACTTCGCGTCGATGGCGACGCCCGACTTCCCGTCGGGCTGCCCGTGCTCCGTCGCCTCGTAGGACACCGTCTCGAGCAGCCGCTCCATGACGGTGTGCAGCCGCCGCGCGCCGATGTTCTCGGTTCGCTCATTCACCTGAAAGGCGATCTCGGCGATGCGGCGCACGCCGTCCGGGGAGAATTCCACCGTGACGCCCTCGGTCGCCATCAGCGCCTTGTACTGCGTGGTGAGCGAGGCATCGGGCTCGGTGAGGATACGCACGAAGTCGCCGACCTTGAGGGAGTCGAGCTCCACGCGGATCGGCAACCGGCCCTGGAGTTCCGGAATGAGGTCGGAGGGTTTGGCGAGGCTGAACGCCCCGGAGGCGATGAACAGCACATGATCGGTCTTGACCGGTCCGTACTTGGTCGCGACGGTGGAGCCTTCCACGAGCGGCAGCAGATCGCGCTGCACGCCCTCGCGCGACACATCGGCGCCGATCGTCTCCTGGCGGCGCGTTACCTTGTCGATCTCGTCGATGAACACGATGCCGTTCTGTTCGGCGTTGGCGAGTGCCTGAATCTTGAGCTCGTCCTCGTTGATGAGCTTGCCGGCTTCCTCGTCGGTCAGGAGCTTCAGCGCCTCGCGCACCTTGACCTTGCGGGTGCGGGTGCGGTTGCCGCTTAAGTTCTGGAACATCGACTGCAGCTGCTGCTGCATCTCCTCCATGCCCGGCGGCGCCATGATTTCCACGCCCATGGGCATGGCGCGCTGCTCGATCTCGATCTCGCGGTCATCGAGCTCGTGCTCGCGCAGCATCTTGCGGAACTTCTGGCGCGTCTCCCCGTCGCGCGCCGGCGCCGGCTCGTCGGTCGAGAAGCCCATCATGCGCGCCTTTGGCAGCAGTGCATCGAGCACGCGCTCCTCGGCGGCCTCGAGTGCGCGCTCGCGCACCTTGGCCATCTCCTGCTCGCGGGTGATTTTCACCGCGACGTCCGCCAGCTCCTTGACGATCGAGTCGACGTCGCGGCCGACGTAGCCGACCTCGGTGAACTTGGTGGCCTCGACCTTGACGAACGGCGCATTGGCGAGCTTCGCCAGGCGCCGCGCGATCTCGGTCTTGCCCACCCCGGTCGGGCCGATCATCAGAATGTTCTTGGGCGTGATTTCCTGCCGCAGGGGCTCCTTGACCTGCATGCGCCGCCAGCGGTTGCGCAGCGCGATGGCCACGGCACGCTTGGCCGCATCCTGGCCGATGATGTGCTTGTCGAGCTCGTGGACGATTTCCCGGGGGGTGAGCGCGGATGACATGGGCGTCAGACCCCCGCCGCCGGGTGCAATTCCTCGATGACCACGTTGCGGTTGGTGTAGATGCAGATGTCGGCGGCGATATTGAGCGAACGCTCGACGATGCTGCGCGCCTCGAGCGCGGAAGCCTCCAGCAGCGCGCGCGCCGCCGCAACCGCGTACTGGCCTCCGGACCCGATCGCCGCCACGTCGTAGTCGGGCTCGATCACATCCCCATTCCCCGAGATCACGAACAGCTTGTCCGGATCAGCGACCAGCAGCAGCGCCTCCAGGCGCCGCAGGTAGCGGTCGGACCGCCAGTCCTTGGCGAGCTCGATCGCGGCGCGGGTCAGATTGCCGTATTTCTCGAGCTTGCCCTCGAAGCGCTCGAACAGGGTGAAGGCATCGGCGGTGCCGCCGGCAAAGCCGGCCAGCACCTTGTCGTTGAACAGCCGGCGCACTTTGCGTGCATTGCCTTTCATGACGGTGCTGCCGAGGGTGACCTGGCCGTCCCCCCCCAAGGCGACCGCGCCGTTGCGGCGCACGCCGAGGATGGTCGTGCCGTGGGGATTGAAGAGGGGTTGCTGGCTCATGGGTACCTTAAGGTGGCGCGCCTTCGGGCGCGCCGGCGAGGACTCAAGCCTTGCGGCGCGCGCGCGGATGTGCGGCGTCGTAGATGCGGGCGAGGTGCTGGAAGTCAAGGTGGGTGTAGATCTGGGTGCTCGAGATGTCGGCGTGGCCGAGGAGCTCCTGCACGCCGCGCAGCTCCCCGCTCGACTCCAGCAGGTGCGAGGCGAAGGAATGGCGGAACAGGTGCGGGTGCACGTGCATGCCCAGTCCCTGGCGCCTGGCCCAGTAGTCCACCCGGGCCTGGATCGCCCGAGGTCCGAGACGCCCCCCGCCCCTGCCTACGAACAACGCGGTTTCGTGCGCCGGCGCGAGCGCCGCGCGCTCCTTCAGCCAGCCCTTGAGCGCGCTCACCGCGAGGCGGCCCACCGGAACGATACGGGACTTGCTGCCCTTGCCGAGCACCCGCACGGTGCGATCCTTGAGATCGATGCTGGTGACCTCGAGGCCCACGGCTTCCGCGAGCCGCAGACCGGAGGAATACAAGAGCTCCATGAGGGCCCGGTCGCGCGCGCCCAGGCTGTCGGCGGCAGGAATCTGCAGCAGCCGTGCCATCTGGTCCGCATCGAGTGTCTGAGGCAGGCGGCGCGCGGCCTTCGGCGCGCGTACGTCGTGGGCGGGATTGCGCAGCGGATGCCCGGCACGGCCCCGGGCGCCCGCACCGCCGGCGCGGCGCGCATCCCCCGCTTCGCGCAGCAGGAACTCGTAGAAGCTGCGCACCGCGGACAGCCGGCGCTGGATGCTGCGCGGCGCGAGTCCTGCGGCATGCGAGTGGGCGGCGAAACTGCGGATGTGCTGGGTGTCGAGGGCGTTCCAGTCGGTGAGCCCGAGCGAATCGCAGAATTTCACCAGCGCCGCAAGGTCACGCGCGTAGCCCCGGTCGGTGTGCGGCGAGAGGCGGCGTTCGGAGCTGAGGTAACGCCGGAAGCGGGCCAGCCACTCGAGCGCCGCGGGACTCACGCGCCGGAGGACAGCGAGTCGGCGATCAGGTCCGACATGCGCGCCAGAAATTCCGTGCTCATGCCCGGGTGGAACCGATCGCGGTCCGCGCTGCCGAGCGCCAGCAGGCCCAGCGAACCCTTGTCGCCGAGCGGCACCAGGGCCACCGAACCCATCTCCAGGCCCTCGGGCCCGAACAGGAACTCGCGCTGCGAGTCGCGTGCCTGGCCGCAGCGCGGTTTGCCGCTGGTGAACAGGCCGTCGAAGGACCTGAGGTTCGGGTCATCCGCGGGCACGGCGCGCACGAAGCGCTGCGCGGGAAGATCCGGCTGCGCGCCGATCAGCACCAGCACCGCCTGAAACGCGTCGAAGTCCTCGCGCAGCCCCGCCTCGATGCGCCGGATGGCCTGCTCGCGCGGTACCGCGCGCAGCAGCCGGCGCGTGAAGCGGTGCAGACGGTCGGCAATGGCATCGTTGGCGCGCGCCACCCGCACCAGTTCCGCGAGCTTGCCCTCGAGGCCGGCAAGTTTCTCGCGCAGCACCTCGATCTGGCGCTCGACGAGCGAGATCGCGGCCCCGCCGCGCGCATGCGGCAGCTTCAACCGCGCCAGCAGCCCCTGATGGCGCTCGAAGAAATCGGGATTGCGCTGCAGATAGCCGGCGATCGACTCCTCTTCGGATTCCACCGCCGCAAGACCGCGAGCCTCTCTTGTTGTCATGGTTCAGACCTCGACGTGACCTTCGAAAGAAACTTCCGCCGGACCGCTCAGCCAGATGTGCTCCGCGCCACCCGCCCAGTTTACCCGCAACTCGCCGCCCCGCACGCTCACCCGCAGCGCCGGCTCGACGAGTCCGCGGCGGCGCGCCACCGCGGCGGCGGCGCACGCCCCGGTGCCGCAGGCCGGCGTCTCGCCCGCACCGCGCTCGTAGACACGCAGGCGCAGGTGCCCGCGATCGACGATCTCGAGAAACCCGGCGTTCACCCGCCGCGGGAAGCGCGGGTGATGCTCGATCTGCGGACCCAGCGTTGCCACCGGCGCCGTGTCGACCGAGAGCACGGTCAGCACGGCATGCGGGTTGCCGACCGAGACCGCACCGATCTCGAGCGTGCGGCCGGCAACCTCCAGGGTGTAGCTGGCGGCTTCGCCGGGCGCCTCAAAGGGGAGCGAGCCGGGGTCGAAATTGGGAACGCCCATGTCGACCGATACGCCGTCAGCGCCGTCGATCCGTGCCCGCACCACCCCGGCGGGGCTGTCGAGCATAACGCCGCCGTCGCGGCTGCGGCCACGACGGTGCAGGAGCGCGGCGATGCAGCGCGCGCCGTTGCCGCACTGCTCGACTTCCTCACCATCGGCGTTGAAAACGCGGTACGACAGCGCGCTGTCGGCGCGCCGCGGCGGCCCGAGCACCAGCGCCTGGTCGAAGCCGATCCCGGTGCGCCGGTCGGCCAGGCGCCGCAGGCTCGCGGGCGTCAGGGTCGACTCGTCGGCGGGCGCATCGAACACGACGAAATCGTTGCCGACCCCGTGCATCTTCGTGAACGCGATGCGCATGGGTTGCCAAGGATAACGCAAAAACCGCGGCGCCGAGCTACGGGGGCGATCTCCTCTCTCCGTGGCCTTGAGGTCGGCGCGCGTCTAGTCTATTGCGCGCCCGGCAATACCCCATCCCCGGCGCGCTTGCGCAAGAGGTCCGTAAGTCGAACGTGTCCAGCGAGGAACACAGCGTACGCATCGAGCCGCACGGCCGCACGCTGCGGGTGGCACGCGGCCAGCCGGTGCTGGAGGCCGCGCTCGCGGCGGGGCTGAACCTGCCGCACAGCTGCAAGTCCGGCCACTGCAGCTCCTGCCGGGCGCATCTCGTGGCGGGCGAGATCCGCTACCCGGGCGGGCGGCCGCTGGGCATCACCGCCGACGAAGTGCGCTCCGGGAACATCCTCCTGTGCCAGGCGCAGCCGCTGTCGGATCTGGTGGTACACGCACGCCTCATCGAGAGCGTCGCGGATGTGGCGATCAAGACGCTGCCGTGCCGCATCGCGCGCCTCACCCCGCTCGCCCCGGATGTGCTGCAGGTCATGTTGCGGCTGCCCGCGGTCGAGCGGCTGCGTTTCCATGCCGGACAATACCTCGACGTGCTGCTGGAAGGCGGGCGGCGGCGCAGCTTCTCCATTGCGAGCCCGCCGCACGACGGCGAGCCCCTCGAGCTGCACGTGCGGCGCGTGCCGGGCGGCGGCTTCACCGAGCGGCTGTTCGCCGGCGTCGCAGCCGCGCCCGCCTTTTCCACCCCGCCGGCCGCCGCGGACGCGCCGCTCGCGGCCCCGCCGCTCGCAGCCGGCTCGCTCCTGAGGATCGAAGGGCCGCTCGGACAGTTCAGCTACGCCGACGGCGCAGGACCGCTCATCATGGTGGCGGGCGGCACGGGCTTTGCGCCGCTGAAGTCGATGCTGCGGCACGTGCTGGAACGCGGCATCCGCCGCGCGATCCACTTTTACTGGGGTGCGCGCCACGTCCAGGACGTCTACGAGGAAGAGCGGGTGCTCGGCTGGACACGCGCGCACCCGCAGTTGACGTTCACCGCCGTGTTGTCGGAAGCCACCGCGGCCGAGGCCGCCCATCACCGCACCGGCTGGGTACACGACGCGGTGCTCGCCGATCACCCGGACCTGTCCGCCTTCGAGGCGTACGCCGCGGGACCACCGGCGATGATCGAAGCGATGCGCGCGGGCTTTCCGCCGCACGGCCTGCCCGCGGGAAGGCTGCATTTCGACTCGTTCGACTACGCGCCGGATTCCGCCCGCCACCGGGTGGCGCTCTAGTCCATTGGAAAAATCGCCTGGGGTGGCCCTAAGGCGCGGCTTTGGCGCCCTGTGCTTCAGCCAACGCCAGTGTGAACAGGCCGTAGGGGCCCGCCGGCTGTTATTCTTAAGCCTGCCCATGAGCGAGGCGCCACAGTGACCCACGCGGCGATCACCGGTTGGGGCAAGTGCCTGCCGCCGGCGGTGCTGACCAACCACGATCTGTCCACCATTCTCGACACCAGCGATGAATGGATCGTGAGCCGCACCGGAATCCGCGCGCGGCACATCTCCCACGTCGGCCTGGAAGAGCTCGGCTACGTGGCGGCGGCGCGCGCCCTGGCGGCGGCGGGGCTCCCCGGCAGCAGCATCCAGCTCATCGTGTTCGGCACCTGCAGCCATGATGACCAGGTGCCCAACATGGCGTCGGGCATCCAGGTGCGCATCGGCGCGGGCGCGGCGGCGGCGTTCGACATCAACACCGCGTGCACCAGCTTTCTATACGGCCTGTCGGCGGCGACCGCCCTGATCCGCACCGGCGTGGTGCACAACGCGCTGGTGATCGGCGCCGAGCTCATCTCCCCGTTCATGGACTGGACCGACCGGGACGTCGCGGTGCTGTTCGGCGACGGCGCGGCGGCGGTGGTGCTGGAAGCGACCGAGCGCGAGGAAGGAGTGCTCGCGGAGAAGCTCGGCTGCTACGGCGAGGCACGCGAGATCCTGCGCGTGCAGGGCATGGGTGGCCGATATGCCAACCGCGGTGTGTTGTACGGCGTCACGCGCTGGCAGTTCGAAGGACAGGAGATCTTCCGGCGCGCCGTGCAGGGCATGGCGGCGGCAAGCGCGGAGGCGCTGGCGCGGGTGAATCTCGCCCCCGGGGATGTGGATCTGGTCGTGCCGCACCAGGCGAACCTGCGCATCATTGAAGCGGTCGCGAAGCGCGCGCGCGTGCCGATGGCGCGGGTGTTCGTGAACGTCGAGCGCCACGGCAACATGTCATCCGCTACCATCCCGGTCGCGCTGTGCGAGGCTGTGGAAGAGCAGCGCGTGGCTCCGGGCGCGCTGGTCCTGATGCCGGGCTTCGGCGGGGGCCTGAGTTACGGCGCGCAGGTACTGCGCTGGGGCAGCCGCACGAGTCCGCTCGAGACGAGCGGCGTCGAGTTACCGCCGAACCACCGTACGGCGCTCGAGCTCATCCGCGAGTGCCTGGAACGAAAGCTGCGCCCGGCCGACCTCAGCGGCGCCGCGCCGTTCGCCCAAGCCTAAGTCGGACCTGAGGCCGCGCCGTAGGTGGGCGAGCGGCGGGCCAAAGTCAGCGCTTAGCCGCCTTGGCCGCCTTCTTCTTTCTCTTCGCCGGGTCCTTGACGCGCGACTTGCCGAAGGAGCCCTGGTAGATCTTGCCGCGGCGGGTTCTGTGATCGCCTTTACCCATGAGAAATAAACTCCGAACGCTGAACTGAAATGCAAAAGGCCGGCCGCCGATGCCGCGAGGCACGAGACGGCCGGCCTTGGCTGCCTTGCTTGCTTACCAGCGCTTCGGGGCGCCGCCGCCGCGGTTACCGCCGCCGCCGGTGCGTTCCTGGGCCTCGTTGACCCGCAGCGGACGTCCGCCCAGCTCCTTGCCGTTGAGATTCTGGATCGCGCGCGACGCATCGGCGCGCGACATCTCAACGAACCCGAAGCCGCGTGGCCGGCCGGTGTCGCGATCGGTGATGATGCTCACCGACTCGACGGTGCCGTGCTGAGCGAACAGCTCGCGGATCTCGGCGTCAGTGGCGGAAAACGGCAAGTTGCCTACATAGATCTTCGTCATGCAATCAAACTCCTGAAACAAACGCTACCAGCAGGAGTGCATACCGAAGAACGGTTGAAATCGTCGGCGCGCACACTGCCACCTGGTCGGGAACGATTCGGCTTTTCAGACTCGGAAGCCAACTCGCAAACGAGGCGGGCGGCAGGCGGCAGGAAAGGGGAAAGGTCACGAACCGGCGCGGACGATACCCCAACGGCGGGCCGGGGCACAAGCTCAGGTGGCATATCTGCGAACGACACGCGGCTTTAGCGCCTGGATCGGCCCGCCAACTGGTCGAGCGCGCGGATCTGCAGCATGGTGGAGTCGGAGGGCGGCAGCAGCTGGTTGGCGCGGCGCACGAACGGCGGCACCTCGCCGGCCGGAAGCGGCGGGCTGATCAGATAGCCCTGCGCGAAATCGCACCCCAGGCGCCGCAGCAGGTTCCAGGCCGCGGGTTCTTCGACGCCCTCGGCGACGACCTTGAGGCCCATGCTGTGGCCCAGCTCGATGGTCGAGGTAACGATGGTGACCGTGCCGGCGCCCGCCTGGGAAATGAACGAGCGATCGATCTTCAGCTCGTCCACCGGCAGCAGGCTCAGCTGCGACAGCGAAGAGTGCCCGGTGCCGAAGTCGTCGATCGCGAAGCGCACGCCCGCGATGCGCAGCAGCTGCATGTTGCGCGCCGCGCCCTGTGGATCGCGCATCACCGCGCTTTCGGTGATCTCGAGCAGCAGCGCCGTGGGATCAACCTGGTGCCTGCGCAGCAGCTGCAGGATCTCGTCGCCGAGGTCCGGGTCGAGGATATCGGGGGCGGACAGGTTCACCGCCAGCTCCACCTCCAGGCCCTCGCGGCGCCATTCACCCATCTGGCGCACCGCCGCGGCGAGCACCCAGTTGGTGAGCCGGCGTGAGCCGCCGGTGCGTTCCGCAAGCGGCACGAACTCCGCGGGCGACACCGCCCCCAGTTGCGGGTGCGTCCAACCGCGATCGTGCAGTGGCTCGATGGCGACACCACCACCGGCGCTGACGGGTGGCCGGGGAGTCTGTCGAGCTGGCCGTTCCGGGCGGAATTTGCGCTGCTGTCGAAGCGCTTCGGGCGCCACCGCTTGAGCGCGCGCTACGACCGGTTCGAAGTCGACTCGGTCGGCGAGTACACCTTCGGCTACGGCGCGCAGAGCGGGCATGCGTGGACCGCGGCCTACGTGTTCACCCCCGATGCGCACTGGCGCCTCACGCTCGAGTGGCTGCAGGTGACGAGCAACTCCGCCAGCCGCGCGGACCTCGGCGGTCCCGGGCTTCTCACCGAGCATCAGCTGCAGCTGGCGGTCCGTTACGCGCTCGGCGCGGCGAGCCGCTGATTCATCTGGCTGACCTGGGCGGGCGGGGCTACCGGTAGCGCGCCAGCATCTTCTCCAGGCCCTTCGCTCCCGGCGACAGCGCCTCGTAAGGAATGCCGTTGAGCGGCGCATCGGGCGTGCCGTTCATCTGGTGGAACTCCCCCTGCGAGCTCTCCACGAACAACAGGCCGGTGAGGTACTCCCCGGCCTTCATGCGTTCCTGGATCTGCGCGGCGGAGGTCGTGCGGTTGGTGGGATCGTAGGCGGCGTCGAGCTTGCGCAACACGATGCGGCTGCCGTCGTGCATCACCACCGGCAGCGCCTCGCCCGGGGCGTAGTCGACCGCGATCTCGCGCTCGAGCGGCACGAAATCCGCGTGCACCGCGGGCTCGTAGTGCTCGCGCGTGTAGGCGTAGCTCTTGGTCGAGCCCTCGTGGTCGTTGAAGGTCACGCACGGGGAGAGCACGTCGATGAGCGCGAAGCCCTCGTGCCTCAGCCCCGCCTGGATGAGCGGCACCAGCTGCTGCCGGTCCCCGGAGAAGCTGCGCGCCACGAAGGACGCACCGAGGGTCATCGCCAGCAGCACCGGGTCGATCGGCGGCTGGAAGTTGGTTTCGCCCTTTTTCGCCTTGGTGCCGAGGTCCGCGGAGGCGGAGAACTGTCCCTTGGTGAGCCCGTACACGCCGTTGTTCTCGATGATGTACAGCATGTTGAGGTTGCGGCGGATCGCGTGGCAGAACTGCCCGAGCCCGATCGAGAGCGTATCGCCGTCGCCCGAAACGCCGATGAAAGTCAGCCGGCGGTTGGCGGCATTCGCGCCCATGGCGATCGAGGGCATGCGGCCGTGCACGGAGTTGAAGCCGTGGCCACCGCTGACGAAATAGGCGGTGGTCTTGGACGAGCAGCCGATGCCGGAGAGTTTCACGACGTTCTGCGGCTCGAGCGCGAGAGCCCAGCTCGCCTCGACGAGCGCCGCGGTGATGGAGTCATGGCCGCAACCGGCGCACAGCGTCGACAGCGCCCCCTCGTAGTCGCGGCGGGTGAAGCCGAGCGCGTTCTTCGGCAGGGACGGGTGCGCGACCTTGGGTTTGGCAATGAAGGTCATGTGAGTTTCCGGCTATCCATGTGCGGCACCCTTGGGCGCCGCCGCGCGGCGCGGCTGCAGTTCCGCCAGCACCCTCTCGACGATGAACGCCGAGGCGATGGGCAGCCCGTTGTAATGCAGCAGTGAGCGCAGCTTCGACTTGTCCACGGCGGTCTCGAGCGTGAGCAGCGCGCGGAACTGCGCGTCGCGGTTCTGCTCCACGATGAACAGCAGCTCGTGCGCCTCGAGGAACTTCCCGACGTCCTCGCTGAACGGGAAGGAGCGCACCCGCATGTAGTCGACACCGACTCCGCGGACTTTGAGCACGTCGTGCGCCTCGCGGATCGCGCCGTCGCAGCTGCCGAGCGACACGATGCCGACGCGGCTCCCCGCGGTGGCGTCGATCAGCGCGCGCGGCACCAGCTTTTTGGCCGTCTCCCATTTCTTCAGCAGGCGGTCGAGCACGACCTGGTAGTCGGTCGCGTCCTCGGTGTACACGCCGTACTGCGTGTGGCCCGAACCGCGCGTGAAATACGCCGCCTTGGGATGCACGCCGGGGAAAGTGCGATAGCCGATCCCGTCACCGTCCTTGTCGAGAAAGCGGTAGAACTTCTCGAGCTTGAGCACCTCTTCCTTGCCGAGCACCTTGCCGCGGTCCGGGCGGTAGCTGTCGTCCCACTTCAGGTCGCGGCACATCCAGTCGTTCATGCCGATGTCGAGATCCGACAGCACGAACACCGGGGTCTGCAGGCGCTCGGCCAGATCGAAGGCCTGCACCGCCATGTAGAAGCACTCCTCCGGGTCGGATGGATACAGGCACACGTGGCGGGTGTCGCCGTGGGAAGCGTAAGCGCATTCCATGATGTCGCCCTGCTGGGTGCGGGTCGGCATGCCGGTAGAAGGACCGACGCGCTGGATGTCGAAGATCACCGCCGGCACCTCGGCGTAGTAGGCCAGTCCCAGGAACTCGTTCATGAGCGAGACGCCCGGGCCGGAGGTGGCGGTGAAGGCGCGCGCGCCGTTCCACATGGCGCCGATCACCATGCCGACGGCCGCCAGCTCATCCTCCGCCTGGATGAAGGCGAAGTTCTTGCGGCCGGTTTCCTTGTCGACGCGCAGGCGATCGCCGAACATCTTGTAGGCGTCCATGAGCGAGGTCGACGGGGTGATCGGGTACCAGGCCGCAACCGTGGCGCCGGCGAACAAGCACCCGAGCGCGGCGGCGGTGTTGCCGTCGATCATGACATGGCCGGCGGTCTGGTTCAGCTTCGCCACGCGCAGCGGCAGCGGGCAGGAGAAGTTCGCGCGCGCATAGTCGTAGCCGAGCTGGATCGCCTTCATGTTGCTCTCGACCAGCTGCGGTTTCCTCGCGTAGGTCTCGGCCAGCAGCTCGCGGATGCGCGCGACGTCCAGATCGAGCAGCGCCGCCAGCACCCCGGCGTAGCAGATGTTCTTCATCAGGATGCGGGTGCGCACCCCGTTGAAGTTCTCGTTGCACAGCCGCGCGAGCGGCGCGCCGTATACGCTGATGTCCGCGCGCTTCAGCAGCGCCGGGCGCGGCCAGGTGGAGTCGTACACCAGGTGACCCCCGGGGACGACCTCCTTCACGTCGCGCGCGTAGGTCTCGGCGTTCATGGCCACCATGATGTCGACCTGTCCGGAGCGGGCCACGTAGCCGTCGCGCGTGATGCGGATCTCGTACCAGGTGGGCAGACCCTGGATGTTGGACGGGAAGTAGTTCTTGCCCATCACCGGGATACCGCTCCTGAAGATCGACTTCATCAGCAGCGTGTTGGCGCTCGCCGAGCCGGTGCCGTTCACGGTCGCGATCTTGATGGTGAAGTCGTTGACGCGGGTGGCTGTTGCAGACATGTTGAGTTCGCTTGGCTGGGGCGCGGCGGTGCGCAGCACGGGCGCCGGCGGTGCGGTACTTCAGGCGATCTTCGCTTCCCGGGTGGCGAGCGGACGGGGTGCATCCTCGGCCTGCGGCCAGTGCAGCTCGGACTTCTGCATGTCCCAGGCCGCGGTGGGACAGCGCTCGGCGCACAGTCCGCAGTGCACGCACAGGTCCTCGTCCTTGACCATGACGCGGCCCGTCTGCGGCAGCGCCGCCGACACGTACAGCGGCTGGGCGAGATTCTTTGCGGGGGCCTTCAGGCGCGTGCGCAGCTCGGCCTCGGCCCCGTTGTGCGTGATGGTCAGACAGTCCACCGGGCAGATGTCCAGGCAGGCGTCGCACTCGATGCACAGCTTGGCGGAGAACACCGTCTGCACGTCGCAGTTGAGGCAGCGCTGCACCTCCTGCTCGATCTGCTCGGCGCTGAAGCCGAGCTCGACCTCGATGTTGAGCTTCTTGAAGCGCTCCTTGAGCGATACGTGCGGCATGAGACGCCGCTCGACCGGCGTGTAGTCGTTCGAGTAGGACCACTCGTGCATGCCCATCTTGCGGCTCTGCAGGTTGATGCCCGGCGCCAGGCGCTCGCCGACCGGCTCGCCCTGGCAGTGCCGGTGGATGGAAATGGCGGCCTGGTGGCCGTGCTCGACCGCCCAGATGATGTTCTTTGGCCCGAATGCGGCATCGCCGCCGAAGAACACGCCCGGGCGCGTCGACTGGAAGGTGACCGCATCGATGACCGGCACGTTCCACTGGTCGAACTCGATGCCCAGATCGCGCTCCACCCACGGGAAGGCGTTCTCCTGCCCGATGGCGAGGATCACGTCGTCGGCCGGCAGGAACTCCTCGCCGGCGACGCGCTCGGCGCTGATGCGTCCGCTCGCATCCAGCTGGTACTCCATGCGCTCGAACAGCATGCCCCTGAGCGTGCCGTTCTCGACGACGAACGCCTTGGGCGAGCGGTTGACCACGATCTCGACGCTCTCTTCTTCGGCGTCCTCGAGCTCCCACGCCGAAGCCTTGAAAAAGCCGCGCGGCTTGCGCGCCATGACCTTGACGCTCTCGGCCCCGAGCCGCAGGCTGGTGCGGCAGCAATCCATCGCCGTGTTGCCCACGCCGATGATCAGCACGCGCCGCCCGACCTTGTCCACGTGGCCGAACGCCACCGACTCGAGCCAGGCGATGCCGATGTGAATGTTGGCCGCGCCCGCCTCGCGCCCCGGGAGCGTCAGCTCCTTGCCCTTGGGCGCGCCCGAGCCCACGAACACCGCATCGAAGCCGCCACCCGCCAGCAGCTCGCGCAGGCTCCCCACCGGGTGGTTGAGCTTCAGGTCCACGCCCATGTCGGTGATCATCGCGATCTCCTCGTTCAGCACCGCGTGCGGCAGGCGGAATGAGGGGATGTTGGTGCGCATGAGCCCGCCGGGCTCGCCGTACTGCTCGAAGATGGTTAGTTCGTAGCCGAGCGGCATGAGGTCGTTCGCCACGGTGAGCGAGGCGCAGCCGGCGCCGATGCAGGCGATGCGCTGGCCGTTCTTCACCTCAGGTGCTTTCGGCAGCCGGTCGGTGATGTCGTCACGATGGTCGGCGGCGACGCGCTTCAGGCGGCAGATCGCCACCGGCTTCTCCTCGATGCGGCCGCGCCGGCAGGCGGGCTCGCACGGACGGTCGCAGACGCGCCCGAGGATGCCCGGGAACACGTTGGAGTGCCGGTTCACCATGTAGGCGTCGGTGAAGCGGCCCTGCGCGATCAGTCGGATATATTCAGGAACATCGGTGTGAGCCGGGCAGGCCCACTGGCAGTCCACAACTCGATGGTAGTAGTCGGGATGGGCGGTATCGGTCGGTTCCATTCACTGCTCGGGCTTGAGTGCCTCAAGCCCTCTTTGGCGGTCAGGGGACCGTGAGTATAGAGGCGCGGGGCGGATTGTCATCGTCGTCAATGCACACTCCTGCACCGCAAACGCGCTCCACACTCTTATATACTGCACCGCAGCAACACCGTAGTCCAGGCCTGAACAACCGGCCTGAACAACCGGGGCTAAGGCGGTGACAGCGAGGTTGTGGGCACCCGCTGCCCCGCGCGCGCGATGCCTATACTGCGCCCCTCATGTCCGACCCCGTTGCCACCGAGATCAGGCTGCGCCGCGCCTCGCGGGTGCTGGATGTGAGCTTCGCCGACGGCAGCCGCTTCGAGTTGCCGTTCGAGTACCTGCGCGTACATTCGCCCTCCGCCGAGGTGAAGGGTCACGGTCCGGGGCAGGAAGTGCTGGTCGTGGGCAAGGAGAACGTCGGCATCCTTGCCGTGGAGCCGGTGGGGCAATACGCCGTGAAGCTGGTCTTCGACGACGGCCACGCTACCGGGCTGTACACCTGGAAGTATCTGCACGAGCTCGGTCGCGAGCGCGCCGGGAACTGGGCGCGGTACCTCGCGCGCAAGGAGCGCGAACTGCCGCGCCGAGGTGGTGCCTGAAGCGCGTCCGGCATCCGCCATCGAAGTAAAGCGGGCCGGGCACTGATGCCCGGCCCGCTCTTCACGCAAGACCCCCTGAACGGTGGCGATTCTAGCGCATTGCCTGCACGAGAACGCAACCGTGAGGGGAGCGAAGCGCGCCGCTGCGATCGCTTAGAATGCGTCTCGAAGATAAAGGGCCGCGTGTGACATGACCGACGAGCGCTCCACCGATTTCGGATTTCAGCGCGTCCCCTCCCGGGACAAGGCGCGCCGCGTGCGCGGGGTGTTCGATTCGGTCGCGGACAACTACGACCTGATGAACGACCTGATGTCCGCGGGCGCGCACCGCATCTGGAAGCGCTTCACGCTCGCGCTGGCGAATCTGCGCGCCGGGCAGCGCGCGCTGGATATCGCCGGCGGCACCGGGGATCTCGCGGCGGGACTGGCGCGCCAGGTGGGTGCGCGCGGCCTCGTCGTACTCGCCGACATCAACGCGGCGATGCTCGCGCGCGGGCGCGACCGGCTGATCGACGCGGGGCTGGTCGGCAATGTCGCCTACGTGCAAGCCGACGCGGAACGGCTGCCGTTCCCGGACGGCATCTTCGATTGCATCACCATCGGGTTCGGACTGCGCAACCTCACCGACAAGCCCGCCGCGCTCGCCGCGCTGCGCCGCGCGCTCAAGCCCGGCGGGCAGCTGCTGGTGCTGGAGTTCTCCCACCCGCGGGTGCCGGGACTGAAGCCGCTGTATGACGCGTACTCCTTCCACGTCCTGCCGCTGCTCGGCAAGCTCATCGCGCGCGATGCGGCGAGTTATCGCTACCTCGCCGAATCGATCCGCATGCACCCGGACCAGGAGCGGCTGCTGGGGATGATGCGGGACGCGGGGCTCGAGGGCTGCCGCTACCACAACCTCTCCGGCGGTATCGTGGCCGTGCATCGCGGTTACAAGTACTGAGCGAGCGGCGCGGGCGCAGGAACTGCAACGATGCTGACCGAGACCATCGGCAACCTTCTCAACCGCGGCCTGCCGCGCTCGCCGCGCGCGCGGCAACTGTGCGCCGAGCTCGCCGGCCGGAGCCTGGCGGTGGAAGTGCGCGGCATCGCGCGCCTGCGGGTGGAGTCCACCGGGGTGACGCTCGCCGTGACGCGCAGCGAGGCGCAAGCGGACGCGACGCTCGCCGGCGGGCTGCTGGGTCTGCTGGCGCTCAGCGGCGAGACGCCGCAAGATGTCCTGCAGCGCGGGGACGTCGACATCGGCGGCGATGCGCAGATCGCCCGCAAGTTCCGCGAGCTCGGGCGGCTGCTGCGGCCCGATCCCGAAGAGGAGCTGGCGCTGGTGCTGGGCGACGTGCCGGCGCACCAGCTCGGACGTCTCGCGCACCTTGGCGCCCGCTGGGCGCGCCGCGCCGCGGACACCGCCTGGCGTAACAGCGCGGAGTACCTGGCCCACGAGCGCGCCGATCTCGTACCGCGCCGCGAGGGCGAACAGTTCCTGCGCGGCGTGGACGCGCTGCGCGAGGACGTGGATCGCCTCGCGGCCCGCATCGAGCTGCTCGCGCGACGGCGGGGCGGCGCGTGAGTGGAATGCGCGCGCCGTGAAGCTGCGCGTCATCGTGCGGCTCATCGCGATCCAGCGCGTGCTGCTGCGGCACCGCCTGGATGATTATGTCCGCGCCACTCATCTATACAGGCCGCTGCGCTTCCTCCTGTACTGCTCGCCCGGCGTGTGGCACGAGCGGCGGCGCGGCGGCCCGCGCGCCGCGCGCCTGCGGCTCGCGCTCGAGGAGCTGGGGCCGATTTTCGTGAAGTTCGGGCAGGCGGTGTCCACGCGTCGCGACCTGCTGCCGCCCGATATCGCCGACGAGCTCGCCAAGCTTCAGGATCGCGTACCGCCGTTCGCCGGGAGCCTCGCCCGCGAGCTGATCGAGCGCGCCTACGAGCGGCCGGTCGGGCAGGTCTTCTCCACGTTCGATGAGACCCCGCTCGCCGCCGCCTCCATCGCCCAGGTGCACCCGGCGCGCCTGCCGGGCGGCGAGGAAGTGGTCGTCAAGGTGCTGCGGCCCGGCATGCGCGTCTTGATCGAGCGCGACCTCGAGGTGATGGAGGCGCTCGCCGAGCTGGCCGATCGCTACTGGGGCGAGGGACGGCGGCTGCGGCCGCGCGAGCTGGTGGCCGAATACCGCAAGACCGTGCTCGATGAGCTGGACCTGATGCGCGAGGCCGCCAACGCCTCGCAGCTGAAGCGCAACTTCGCCGGCACGGACCTGCTGTACGTACCGGAGGTCTACTGGGATTACTGCCGCGCGGACGTCATGGTGATGGAGCGCATCCACGGCGTGCCGATCAGCGACCGGACGCGGCTCGAGGCCGCGGGCACCAACATCCGGCAGCTGGCTGAGAACGGCGTGCGGATCTTCTTCACCCAGGTGTTCCGCCACAACTTCTTCCACGCCGACATGCATCCCGGGAACATTTTCGTCCTCATCGACGACCCGCTGCGGCCGCGCTATGCGGCGGTGGATTTCGGCATCGTCGGCACCCTCGAGCCGCGCGATCAGCGCTACCTGGCGGAGAATTTCCTCGCGGTGTTCGACCGCGACTACCGGCGCGTCGCGCAGCTGCACCTGGAGTCCGGCTGGGTTCCCCCCGGGGCGCGCATCGATGAGATGGAGTCCGCGGTGCGTACCGTGTGCGAGCCGATCTTCGACCGGCCGCTGAAGGACATCTCCTTCGGACACATCCTGTTGCGACTGTTCGAGATGTCGCGGCGCTTCAACGTGCAGATCCAGCCGCAGCTCATGCTGCTGCAGAAGACGCTGCTCAACGTCGAGGGCCTGGGGCGCGAGCTGTATCCGCAGCTCGATATCTGGAGCACCGCGAGCCCCATCCTGCGCGAGTGGATGCGCGAGCGCACCAGCCTCGGCGCGATTGTGCGGAACCTGCACCGGCACGCGCCCGACGTGCTCGAGGCGGCGCGCGACCTGCCGGCGCTGATCGCGAGCGTCGTGCA
>JBOIAH010000343.1:0-2934 GCA_050739055.1 Steroidobacteraceae bacterium
CTCCAGGACTTGGTGTGAATTATACCCTTTTCGATCTAAAGGTACGAAAAATACTAAGATAATAAGTTATTATAAATCATGTTCCTACATGATTTCCCATCCTTCCTGAAGAGTCGTCGCTCGCAGAGCTTATAACCCTGCGATGCGATTGCAAATGCGAACGGTTCTCATCCATAATCGCATCCATGGATGCCGTCGCCGCCCCTGCGGGTCTAGCCCTCGACCCGGGCTTCGTAAGCCTCGCCGCCCTGCCGCCCGGCACCGCCGGACGCGTGGTGAGTGTGGGCTCGCCGGCGGCTGTCCTCTCGGCACTCGAGCGGCGCCTGCTCGAGTTCGGCTTCGTGAGCGGGGAGCGCGTGGAAATCCTCGCCGAGGCACGCCCCGGTCGTGATCCTTTCGTGGTGCGGGTGGGCCACACGACGCTCGCGATGCGCCGCCGTGAAGCGCAGAGCATCTGGGTAGAATTGCTGCGCTCCGGAGCCAACGCCCCACCCCTTGGGGCAAGCGCCAGCGCCCCAGCCCCATGAACGCGCCGGCGGCCGCGGCCGTCGGCACGGCGCAGTTCAGCCTCTCCCTGATCGGGGTGCCCAACTGCGGCAAGACCGCCCTCTTCAACCGCCTCACCGGCAGCCGCCAGAAGGTCGCCAACTATCCGGGCGTCACCGTCGAGCGCAAGGAAGGCCGGCTCGTGGGTCCGCGCACCGGACGCATCTACCGCGTGGTGGATCTCCCGGGCGCCTATAGCCTGGAGCCTGCGACGCTGGATGAGGCTATCGCGCGCGACGTGGTGCTCGGCCGGCACGCCAGCGAGCCTGCGCCGGATCTGCTGGTGTGCGTCGTGGACGCGACCAACCTGCGCCTCAACCTGCGCCTGGTGCTGGAGCTCAGGCGTCTCGGCCGGCCCATGATCGTCGCTCTCAACATGAGCGACGTCGCCGCGCAACGCGGCTACCGGTTCGACCGCGCGGCGCTCGAGCGCGCCCTCGGTGTGCCGGTCGTGGCCACCGTCGCGGTGCGTTCGGGCGGCGAGCGCGAGCTCATCGACGCCATCGATGCGTATGGATTTGCGGGCGTGGGGCGGGCGGGCGCGCACTCGCGCATCGACGCGCCTGCGCCGGCCACCGCGGCGGATATCGAGGCGACCCAGCGCGAAGTGCGCCGGGTGCTCGACGCGGTCGGCTATCGCGTGCCGGCGCGCGCCGCGATGCTCTCGAGGCTCGATGCCGTGGTGCTGAACCCGGTCGCCGGCCCGCTGCTGCTCGCGGTGGTGCTGTTCCTGATGTTCCAGGCGGTGTTCAGCTGGGCGAAGGGACCGCAGAACATCGTCAACGCCGGCATCCAGGCGCTGAGCGGCTGGCTCGCGGGCGTGCTGCCCGCGGGGCCGTTGCGCGGCCTGCTGCTGGATGGCGTGGTGGCCGGCACCGGCAGCGTGCTGGTGTTCCTGCCGCAGATTCTCATCCTGTTCCTCTTCATCCTCGCGCTCGAGGATTCCGGCTATCTGCCGCGCGCCGCCTTCATGCTCGATCGGCTCATGGGCCGCGTCGGGCTCTCCGGCCGCGCCTTCATTCCGCTCCTGTCCAGCTTCGCGTGCGCCATCCCGGGCATCATGGCGACGCGTACCATCCCCTCGGCGCGCGACCGCCTCGCGACCATCATGATCGCACCGCTCATGACCTGCTCGGCGCGCCTGCCGGTATATGCGCTGCTGATCGGCGCGTTCATTCCGCAGCGCTCGCTCGGCTTCATGAACCTGCGCGGGCTGGTGCTGTTCGCCCTGTATCTCGCCGGCGTGGCGAGCGCGCTCGCGGTCGCCTTCGTGCTCAAGCGCACCATGATGCGCGGCGAGTACCGGCCGCTGCTGCTCGAGCTGCCCGAGTACCGCTGGCCGCATCTGTCGAACCTGGTGCTGGGCCTGTGGGAGCGCACGCGGATATTCCTCACGCGCGTCGGCACCATCATCCTCACGCTGATGGTCGTGCTGTGGTTCCTGGCGAGCTTCCCGGCGCCGCCCGCGGGGGCGACCGGACCCGCCATTCAGTACAGCCTGGCCGGGTTTCTCGGCCGCGGCCTCGAGTACCTGTTCGCCCCCATCGGCTTCAACTGGCAGATCTCCATCGCGCTGGTGCCGGGGCTCGCGGCGCGCGAGGTGGCGGTGGGCGCGCTCGGCACGGTGTATGCCATGTCCGGCGGCTCGACCGACGTCGCGGGCGCGCTCGCGCCGATCATCACCCGCACCTGGAGCATCGCCACCGGCCTGTCGCTGCTCGCGTGGTACGTATTCGCGCCGCAATGCCTGTCGACGCTCGCCGTGGTGAAGCGCGAAACCAACTCCTGGCGCTACCCGCTGGCGATGGCGGCGTACCTGTTCGCGCTCGCCTATCTCGGCGCGCTGCTGACCTACCGCGTGGCGCTGCTCCTCGGCGGCGGGGCCGTCGGCGCATGAGCCTCGTGCTGCAGAGCGTGTTGGCCGGCGTGCTGGTCGCTGCCTGCGCGGCGCTCAGCACCTGGCGGCTGCTGTCGGTGCGGCAGCGGCTGCGCGTGCTGGATCTGCTGGATCGGCTGCCGCGCGCGCGGTCGGCGCCCTGGCTCGGGCGCCTGCGGCAGCGCACGCTCGCGCAGCTTGCCGGGGGCTGCGCCGGTTGCGGCGGCGCGCCTACGCCGGGCGCGGCGGCATCCCGGAATCAAACACCTGGTGCACTTCGCCGTTGATGATGCGTTCCTGGTAGTTGCCGCGGGTGTAACCCCCGACCACGCGCCGCCAGAAGCTGACCGCGGCGGTGTTGCGCAGGTACTCGGTGATCTCCCAGCGGCCGGCGAAGCGGTTGAGGATCAGCTCGACCGCGGTGCGCCCGACTCCCAGGCGGCGGCGGGTCCGCGCCACGAAGAACTCCGCCATGCGATAGTCGGTGCGCGGCCGCGGCGCCGGGGCGGGGC
>JBOIAH010000344.1:0-12747 GCA_050739055.1 Steroidobacteraceae bacterium
CCCGCCGAGCGGGCCGCGAGCGGCTTCGCCCAGGCGCTTAGCCCCCGGGTGTTCGTGTTTCCGCGCGACCACGGGCCGCACCCGGAATTTCGCCAGGAGTGGTGGTACGTGACCGGCAATCTCGAGGCCGTGACCGGGGAGCGTTTCGGCTTCGAGCTGACATTCTTCCGCTTCGCCCTCGCGCCCCCGCCGGCCGCGGGTGTCGTGCCGGCCGCGGCAACCTCCGCCTGGCGCACGCGCCAGTTGTACCTCGCGCACTTCGCCATCACCGACGTGGCCGCGAAGCGCTTTCGTTTTGCGCAGCGGCTGTCGCGCAATGCACTCGGGCTCGCCGGCGCGCAGGCCGCGCCGCTGCGCGTGTGGATCGACGACTGGTCACTCGCAGCCGCCGACACGGGTGCGCCGGCCTGGCGCCTGCGGGCCTCGCAGCCCGGGTACGAGCTGGAGCTCGAGCTGCGAGCGCTCGCGGCGCCGGTGCTGAACGGGGCGGCGGGACTCGCGCGCAAGGCACAGGAGCAGACTGCCGCAAGTTACTACTACTCGATTCCGCGGCTGGCGGTTCGCGGCCGGCTGGTGCGCGACGGTACGCCGCTCAACGTCGCGGGACTGGCGTGGTTCGACCGCGAATGGGGCAGCGGTGCGCTCGGTGCCAACGAAGTCGGCTGGGACTGGTTCGCCCTGCAGCTGGATGACGGCAGCGCGCTGATGTTCTATGCGCTGCGCGACCGCGGCGGTGGCCGCGACCCGCACAGCGCCGGGACCTGGATCGCAAGCGCGGGCGACTCGCGCGCCCTGTCCGACGAGCAGGTGCAGATCGCGGTCACCGGTCACTGGACCGACCCCGAGGGCGTGCGCTACCCCTCCGGGTGGCGGATCCGGGTGCCGGTCCTGGCGCTGGATGTGACCGTGCGCCCGGTGCTTGCCGATCAGGAGCTTAAGACCCGGCCGCGCTACTGGGAGGGCGCGGTGGATGTCGGGGGAGCCGCTGCCTCCCGCGAGCTGCACGGGCGCGGCTACGTCGAGCTGGTCGGTTACGCCGGGGAACCGTGACCCGCGCATGGCTCGCGCGCTGTACTGGCGCGTGCGCCCGCGTTGGCCGATGATGCGCGCCGCAGCGGGGCAATCAGGAACTTCCGCTGAAGGAGACGACCATGCGACGTGCATTCATTGCGGCCTTGACGAGCCTCGCGATTGCGATCCCGGTCTACGCCGCCCTGCCGGACGGGTCCAAGGCGCCGGACATCAACACCCAGGCAACGCTTGCGGGCAAGGAATTCAAGTTCTCGCTCAGCCGTGCGCTGCAGAAAGGACCCGTGGTGCTGTACTTCTACCCGGCGGCCTTCACGCCCGGCTGCACCAAGGAGGCCCACCTGTTCGCGGAAGCCACCGCACGGTTCACCGCGCTCGGGGCGACGGTGATCGGCGTGTCGCACGACCCGATCGAGAAGCTCGACCGCTTCTCGGTGAGCGAGTGCCGCAACAAGTTTGCGGTGGCCTCGGATGCCGACGGCGGCATCATGAAGTCCTACGACTCGGTGCTGCCGCAGAATCCCGCGTACGCGAACCGCACCTCGTACGTGATCGCCCCGACGGGGGAGATCATCTATTCGTACACCGCGATGAATCCCGACCAGCACGTCGCGAACACCCTGGCCGCCGTGAAGAAGTGGCAGGACGGGCACAAGAAGGGATGATCGGCGCGGCGGGCGCGCGGTGCCGATAGCGCGGGCGGGCACCGCCCGCCCCGCCTGACTTCAGGCGAGCGCCGCCAGCGCCTGCGGTACGCGCCGGCGCAGCAGCAGGTTTTGCGCCTCCCACTGCTCCCGGGCGGGCAGCTCTGCAAGAAAACTCACCTCACCGCCTGACAGGAGCGCGAGCGGCACGCCGTCGCGATACAGAACGCGGTTGCCGGCGAGCGCCGGCAGCCGCGCACCCGGCGTCAGGATGCCGACCAGGTTAAGCGGATCGGCGCCCGACAGCGACACGTGGTGACCCTCGTGGGGCTTGCGGCGCGCGTCGCGCAGCAAGCCGATCGCTTCCGGCGCGGCGTACTGCTCGCCGCTGAAGCTCGCGATGAAGCGTCCGCCGCGGATCTCCCCGCGCGCCTCCAGGCGCCGGCAGCACCTGAGCAGCTCGCGCCACGGAGGCAGCCAATCCGCCTCGCGCGCCAGCAGCCGCCAGAACACCACTCCCCAGCGCCGCAGAAGAACGCGCACCACGTGCTCGATGACCTGCGCCTCGCGCGCCGGATCGACCGCCGCGGTATCGGCCGCGGGAGTCTCACGGGCGGTGCGCGACCAGCGCCCCGCGGCGTCCATGCCGTAGAGCGCGATGCGCCGCCGGCGGCGGCCGCCGGCGGCGGGCCTGCGGCGATCCGCCGGAACCAGCAACGCGCGCAGCCCGGCGAAGCTGTCGGAGTTGACGAGGCCGAGCGCCACCAGCTCCGCGAGCGCGGCTTCGGCCTGCGAGGGCAGGAGTCCCGTGCCAGATGCGAGCTCGTCGAAAAACGACGCGCCCTGAGCGCCCAGATAGTCCGCCACGCGCGCCGCGCTGGCGGACAGCTGCGCGCCGCCCGATGCCCCCGTCAGCGCCGACCACAGGCGCAGGTTGCGCCGGGCGAGCAGCACGATCGGTGTCGCGCGCACCGGCGCGGCGCGCCGCTGCGGGTCGCTGCGTCGGGGGCTGAGGCGCGTCCACACGAAGCGCCCCGCGAGGCACTGCTCATCGAGCCAGGCGGGCTCGTACTCGCTGATGCGCTCCGGGAGAATCTCGGTTTCCCAGGCGCTTGCCGGGCCCTCGAAGCCCTCCAGCTGCGCGAGGATCGCACCCACCGCGTCCGGCCCCTCCATGCGCCCGGCGGGAGTCACGCGCTGCCACTCGAACAGGAAGCGCAGAAAATCCCGTGCCTCGAGCGGCTCGATCTCGGCCCGCAGGCGCTTGACGGTGTAGCGGTGGATGCGCGCCAGCAGGCGCCGCTCGCACCACTCGGCCGCGCCGGCCGGGCCTTCCGCGGTGAAAGCGCCGCGCATCGCAAAGCCTTCCGCCTGCAGCGTGGCGAGCGCCGCCTCGACGCGCGCCGCCGGCAGGCCCGCCGATTGCGCGATGGCCTGCACGGTCGTGGGACCCAAGCCCGTAAGGCGCCCGCGCACCAGCTCCACGAGAGCGGCATCCGCGGTGGAGCTGCGCGCCTGCCCGGCGGGGGCTGCCAGCGGCGGCAGGCACTCACCCTGCGGGTAGAGCGCCGCGAACAGCGGCAGCTGCTCGGCCGCGATCCACAGGTGCGCGCCGCCGGCGCGCAGCTGCGTCACGCGGCGCGCATCGACGAGCGTGGCGATGAGCGGCGGCCAGGCGGCCCGCTGCTCGACCTCCGCCGCGGTGAGGAACGTCAGCCACACCAGCGCATCGTGCAGTTCGTCCGCGTTGACGGCGTCCGGCCAGGCCTCCTGGCGCACGCGCTCGATGGCCTCGCTGTCGAGTTTGCCGATGTCGGCGGCGCTTTGCGGATCGAGCCAGCGCCGGCTCATGACTGCCTGGGTGCGCCGTTCCTCCAGCGGCGCATCGTCCAGGAACGCGTACGGTCTCGCGGACAGCACCTCGAGCGCGAGCGGGGAGGGCTCGGTCAGGTCGCGCGCGATCGGGCGGATGCTGCCCGACTCGAGCCCGCGCAGCAGGCGCTCGAGGCCTTCGATGTCCATGGCCTCCTCCAGGCAGTCGCGAATCGCCTGGCGCACCAGTGGATGGTCGGGGATCTGCAGCTCGCCGGACAGGTTCTCGGCGCACGCCACCTGGTCGGGAAACACCGCTGCCAGCAGGTCCTCGGCGGCCATCCGAGCCAGCGGCGCGGGCACTTTCTTGCCGCCGCGGAAGCGCGGCAGCGCGAGCGCAATGGTCGCACTCCAGCGCCAGCGCACCGGAAACATCGGCGCCGCGCACAGCGCCTGCACCAACAGCGGCCGCACCGTGTTGGAATGCAGGTAGCGCGAAACGTCCGCGAGCTCGAAGCTGTGCGCGGTGGTGAGCGACAGCACGATGGCGTCCTCGGTGGCGGCCGCCTGCAGCTCGAAGTTGAACGCGCGGCAGAAACGCTTGCGCAGGGCGAGGCCCCAGGCGCGGTTGATGCGGCTGCCGAACGGGGAGTGGATGACGAGCTGCATGCCGCCCGCCTCATCGAAGAAGCGCTCGAAAATGACGGTCTGCTGGGTCGGCACGGCGCCGAGCGCGGCGCGCGCCGCGGCAAGATAACTCGTGAGCTGCATCGCGGCGGGTGCGCCGATGCCGGCTTCCCTCACCAGCCAGCGCGTGGCGGCCTCCACGCCCTCGTCGAGGCGCATCTGCAGCTCGCCGCGCAGCCGCGACACGCTCGCCGACAGCTCATCCGTGCGCCCCGGTGCCTCCCCGACCCAGAAGGGAATGGTGGGCGGCTCGCCGCGCGCGTCCGCGACGCGGATGCGGCCCTGCTCCACGCGCAGGATGCGGTAGGAGACGTTGCCGAGCTGGAAGATATCGCCCTGCATGCTCTCGATGGCGAAGTCCTCGTTCACCGTGCCGACGAACTGCGCCTGCGGCTCGAGCAGCACCTGGTAATCGGCGGTGTCGGGGATGGTGCCGCCGGAGGTGATGGCGGTGAGCCGCGCGCCGCGCCGTCCCCTGACCTTGCCGTTCACGCCGTCGTGGTGGATGAGCGCCCCGTGGCGGCCGCGGCGGGTGCTGTAGCCCTCGGCCAGCATGCGGATCAGCTCATCGAACTCGGAGCGTGCGAGATCGCGGTACGGGTAGGCGCGGCGCAGCAGCGCGTACAGGTCCTGCTCGTCCCACTCGCGGGCCGCCACTTCCGCCACGATCTGCTGGGCGAGCACGTCGAGGGGCTTGACCGGGATCACCAGCCGGTCGAGCTCGCCGCGGCGCACCGCCGCGAGCAGCGCCGCGCACTCCACCAGGTCGTCGCGCGACAGCGCAAAGAGCCGCGCCTTGGGCGTGCCGCCCAGCGTATGACCGGAGCGGCCGGCGCGCTGCAGGAACGCCGCGATGGAGCGCGGTGAGGCGAGCTGGCACACCAGATCCACCTCCCCGACGTCGATCCCGAGCTCCAGCGACGCGGTGGCGACGAGCGCGCGCAACTCGCCGCGCTTGAGGCGCGCTTCGGCCGCGAGCCGCGAGTCCTTCGCCATGCTGCCGTGGTGCGCGGTGACGTGCTCCGCCCCCACCCGCTCGGACAAGTGGCGCGCGAGGCGCTCGGCCTGCCTCCGGGTGTTGACGAACACCAGGGTAGTGCGGTGCTCATTCACCAGCTCCGCGAGGCGGTCGTAGACCTGGGTCCAGACCTCGCCCGACATCACCGCTTCCAGCGGCGCGGGCGGGATCTCCAGCTGCAGGTCGCGCTCGCGCGTGTGGCCTGAGTCGATGAGGGTGCAGTCGGCGCTGCCGTCGGGGAGCAGGTTGCCGGTACCCACCAGGAAGCGCGCCACCTCGGCGAGGGGTTTTTGCGTGGCCGACAACCCGACGCGCGTGAGCTTGCGCTGTGCGAGCGCCTCGAGACGCTCGAGCGACAGCGCCAGGTGTACGCCGCGCTTAGCTGCCACCAGGGCGTGGATCTCGTCCACGATCACCGTGCGCGTGGTCGCGAGCATCCGCCGGCCGGACTCCGAACCCAGCAGGATGTAGAGCGATTCGGGCGTGGTTACCACGATGTGCGGCGGGCGCTTGATGCTGGCGGTGCGCTCGCGCTGCGGCGTATCGCCGGTGCGCACGAAGGTGCGGATCTCGATCTGCGGCAACCCGAGCGCGGCGAGCTGCGCGCGGATGCCGGCGAGCGGCGCCTCGAGGTTGCGCTGGATGTCGTTCGACAGTGCCTTGAGCGGGGAGACGTACACCACGTGCGTCTCATCCGCGAGAGCGTTGGCGGCCACACCCGCGCGCACCAGCTCATCGAGCACCGCGAGAAACGCGGCGAGCGTCTTGCCCGAGCCCGTCGGGGCCGCGATCAGCACGTGGCGCCGCGCCAGGATCGCCGGCCACGCCGCGCATTGCGCCGGCGTCGCCGCATCAAAGGCGTGCGCGAACCAATTGGCGACGGCGGGATGGAACGGCGGCATGGCGCTGATTGAAGCACACCGGCCGTGTTGCGCGGAATTCGCCCGACGCAGAATTCATCCAACGTACAGGACATGCGTGGTGCAGTACCTGTACGGGTGTCAAAGTCCGCAGCAGCAGCCAACGGGCCGCGTTGAGAGTACAGTTCGCAACGGCTCGGGTTTGTTGTAAGGACGCGCAGGGATGTGGGAAGAAGAGACTGCGGATCCATTGCGCCGCAAGTTCCTGTGGTGGCTCGCAGGCCTTGTGATCGCCGCCGCCCTCGGCTTCGGCATCTGGTATCGCTTCCTGTCCGGGCCGCCGGCGAGCGAGCCGGCGCCGATCGCACACCCGAGCGCCCCGGCTACCGAAGCGAGCGCTGAAGCCCCGATCGCGCACCCGATCCCGGAAGGGACGGGCGGTACCGCGGCGCTGCCGGCGCTCAACGACAGCGACCCGGTCGTGCAGGATTCGCTCGCCGGGGTGGTCGGCCACGGCCCGCTCGAGGCGTTTCTCGTGCCCCAGAACATCGTGCGGCACATCGTGGTCACGGTCGACAACCTGCCGCGCAGGAAGCTGGCGGTGGACCTGCGGCCGGTGAAGCCCACGCGGGGCCAGACGGTCACCTCAACCCAGGGCGACCTGATCGTACTCAGCGAGGCGAACTTCGATCGCTACAAGCTCCTGGTGCGCGCGGTGCAGGCGACCGACGTGAAGGCGCTCGCGGTCGTCTACGAGCGGCTCTATCCGCTTTTCCAGCAGGCGTACGAGGACCTGGGCTATCCGGGCAAATACTTCAACGACCGGCTGATAGAGGTGATCGACCACCTGCTCGAGACGCCGGAGATTCCCGCCCCGATCCCGCTCGCCCAGCCCAAGGTGTTCTTCGTATTTGCCGATCCCGCGCTCGAGGCGCGCTCGGCCGGACAGAAGGTGCTGATCCGCATGGGTCCGGCGAATGCGCGGGCCATCAAGGTGAAGCTGCGCGAGTTCCGCGACGAGATCGCCAAGAAGAAATGAGCTGCCGCGAAGGGGTTGGGCGATGAGCTACTCACCTGAGGCGGACGAGACGGGACTTACGAAAGCGCTCGGCTATCTGCGCTCGGTGCTGATTTCCGGGGAAACGCTCGAGGCGTGGGCGATCCAGCGGCGCGCGTTCGCGCTGCTGCACCGGCGCCTCCTCATCGGCGCGACCACCGGCAGGCTGATCCGCATCACGCGTCACGTGCTCGGCGGCTTCGACGTCGCCGCGGTGCGCTGGCAGGATCTGGAAGAGGTCACCCTGCGGGTGGGGGTGCTCGGGGCGGACTTGGGCATCCGCGCGGGCAAGGCGACCGACCTCGCCTCGCTCGGGGCCGAGGGCGCCCAGCGCGTCGAGTTTCAGGGCCTGCGGAAGGATCAGGCGCAGGCGGTGTATCGCATCTGCCAGGCGCAGGACCAGGCGTGGCGCGAGAAGCGCCGGGTGCGCGAACTGGAGGAGCTGCGGGCGCGCTCGGGCGGCATCCAGGTCATGGCCGGGGCGCCCTTGTCGGGCGGAGCGGGCGCCGCGGGGGTCGATGATGCGGTGCGGCGTCTGCAGGAGGCCAGGCAACTGCTCGACGCGAAGCTCATCACCGACGCCGAGTACGAAGCGATCAAGGCCAGAATCGTGTCCTCCTGAAGAAGGACCTCCTGAAGAAGGACCTCCTGAAGAGTCCGCGAGCGGACCTTCCAATCCATGCACAGGTAATCCACAGGCGATCCACAGGGCGGGTACGCTAGGCTGTTGCTCGTGGTGGCCCTCCGTATACGGCGGCGCAAGCCCGCCCGGAACAACGAAGTGCTGGGGATCTACAGCTTTCCCAGCCGCACGGTCCGGGTGCTCAAGACGCACGATGATCGGATCCAGTGGACCTGCGACTGCGACCAGTTCCGCCGCCAGACCGGCCAGCGCAAACCCTTGTGGTGCAAGCACATCGCCAAGGCGGCGGCGCGCCGCTCGCTCGAGCGGCTCACGCGCCGCGTGGCGGTCGGGCGCGACGAGGAGCGCTGAGCGCCCCGCCCGGAGCGCCGCCAAGCGGCGGCTCAGGGCGTCAACGGCGCGGCAACACCCGGATGAGCGCCTCGCGTTCGTGCTCGTGCCGCCGCACGGTGGCCCGCACCCGCAGCAGATCCCGGCGGGCGACCAGCCCGAGCAGCGCGCCGCTCGCGCGCTCGAGGATCGGTACGCGCCCGGTGTCGGTGGCCGTCATGCGGTCGGCCAGGTGTCCCACCAGCTCGTCCTCATAGCCGATCATCAGCTCCTGGCCCGCGAGCTGTTCGGCCAGGGAGCGCTCCGGTGCGGTCTCCCCGAGCATCCAGCGCAGCGCATCCGAGCGCGACACCATGCCGATCACCCGTCCGTGCGGGTCCGTTACCGGGTAGCTCTTGTGCCGGCGCGGCGCGTTCGGGGCCGTGAAGTAAGTGACGACGTCGCGCACCGTCCAGCTGGCAGGCAGCGCCTCGGCGGGACGGGCCATGATGTCCGCCACGCGCATGGTCTCGAACGGGTCGACCGCGTACTCGCGCACGATGTGATGGCCGCGGCGCGCGATCTTCTCGGTGAGGATCGAGCGCTTCAGCAGCAGCACCGTGGTGGTGTGCGCCGTGGCGCAGCCGATGACCAGCGGCAGCATCGCGTTGATGTCGTGGGTGATCTCCAGCCCGAACATCATCGCGGTGAGCGGCGCGCGCATCGTGCCGCCCATCATGGAGGCCATGCCGACCAGGGCCCAGATGGCGGTGTCCGCCGGCGCGACTTCCACGCCGAACAGCGAGCCGATCACGCCTCCCATGATGAGCAGCGGCGCCAGCACACCCCCGGAGGTGCCCGAGCCGAGCGCGACCGACCAGATGACGGCCTTGACCGCCAGCAACCGCAGCGCGGGCCCGGAGCCGACCTCGCCCTGCAGCAGGCTCGCGATGTCGTCGTAGCCGACTCCCAGGGCGTGCGGCTCGATGAGGCCGCCGATGCCGATGACCAGGCCCCCGAGGAGCGGCCACCACATCCAGTGAAACGGCAGGCGCTCGAACAGGTCCTCGGTCCCGTAGACCATCCCCGTGAGCGCCCCGGAGGCGAGCCCCGCACCCACTCCGAGGGCTACGCACAGCAGGAGCCCGCTGCCGGATAGCGCGTGACCCATGGCGAGCGGGAACAACGGATCGCTCCCCAGCGCCGAGAATCGCCACGCCGCCGCCACGATCGACGCGACCGTCACCGGCACGAAGCTGCGCGGTTTCCATTCGAACAGCAGCAGCTCCACCGCCAGCAGGATGGCCGCGACCGGTGTGCCGAAGGTGGCGCTCATGCCGGCGGCGGCACCTGCCACCAGCAGCGTCTTTCTCTCCGCGTTAGACAGGTGAAACAGCTGCGCGAAGAGCGAGCCGATGGCGCCGCCGGTCATGATGATCGGGCCCTCGGCACCGAACGGGCCGCCGGTGCCGATCGAGATCGCAGACGACAGAGGCTTCAGGATCGCCACGCGCGCCTCGATGCGGCTGCGCCCGATGAGGATCGCCTCGATGGCCTCCGGGATGCCGTGTCCGCGGATTTTCTCCGAGGCGAAACGCGCCATCAGGCCGATGATCAGGCACCCGGCGATGGGCACCAGCACCGCCCAGGGGCCGAGCGTATGGTCGGCTATGGACACCGGAGCCGCGCTGAAGCGGCCGAAGTAGGCAAGGTGCGTGACGACGTTGATCAGGCGCGACAGCGCCCACGCAGCCCCCGCGCCTCCGGTGCCGACGACGATCGCCATGGCCGCGAGGCTCAGCAGGCGCCGGTCGGAGCTGAAGTCGCGCAGCTGCGTCTCGGTGGCGTGCGGGGTGGGGCGGGCGTCGGAGTCCGGGCCCGGATCAAAAGCGGGTGGTGAGTGAGGCTGCGGCATGCTAGGGCTCGATCAACCGGTGCCGGATCGCGATCAGCGTGAGCTCGGACTGGTTCGACACGCCGAGCTTCTGCTTGATGTTGTAAAGATGCGTTCCGACGGTCGACGCCGACAACTTCAGATCCTCGGCGATCCGCTGCACCGTATTGCCCGCGGCGAGGCGCACGAACACCTCGAACTCCCGCTCCGAGAGGCGCTCTACCGGGGACTTCGCCGCTCCTTCCACCTCGTCGAGCGCCAGCTTCTGCGCGAGGCTCACGTCCAGATAACGCCGACCGGCGGCCACCGTGGTGATTGCCTCGAAGAGCGCTTCGGGCGCGCTGCGCTTGGAGAGGAAGCCGCGCGCTCCTTCGCGCAGCGCCCGGCGCGCGTGCAGCGGATCATCGTGGGCGGAAAGCGCCAGCACGCGCGCCCGCGGATGGTGGGCGCGTATGCGCCGCAACGCCTCGAGCCCTCCCATTCCCGGCATGGCCAGGTCCATGACCACGACGTCGGGCGTGAGCTCGGCATAGCGCTGACAGGCGCTTTCGCCGGAATCGGCCTCGCCGACCACGGTGGTATCCGCGTGGGCCTGCAGCAGCAGCCGGAAGCCGGTGCGCACCACCGCGTGATCATCGACCAGCAGCACGCGGATCACGCACTCACCACCAGGGGAATTTCCGCCGTGAGGTTTACGCCGCGCGGCTCACAGTTGCGCAGCTGCACGGTCCCTCCCAGGTGCTCGACCCGCTCGGTGAGGCCGCGCAGCCCGAAGTGACCGGGGCGCGCCCATTGCGCCGGGAGCCCCACGCCGTCGTCGGTGACCGAGACGACCATGCTCGCTCCGGTGGACCTGACGTCGATGGCGACGTGCGTCGCCCGCGCGTGGCGCACGGCATTCACCAGTCCCTCCTGCACGACGCGGTAGGCGGCCAGCGTGGCGCTCGCGCCCAGCTCCGCCGGGAGTTGGTGCTGCAGCGACAGCAGCGGTGCGGGGTTGCGGCGCTGCCAGTCGCGCACCAGGCGCTCCAGGCTTTCCGCCAGCCCCAGCGCGTCGAACGACAGCGGCGCGAGCCGCGGGATGAGCCCGTGCATGGCGTCGTACAGACGCGCGGCCTCGTCGCTGATCAGGCGCGCGGCTGAAGCCAGCTCCGGATCGCCCGACTGCGTGGCGATCGCCATCGCGAGACTGCGCATGGCGGTCACCGACTGGCCGAACTCGTCGTGCAATTCGTGCGCGATCAGGCGCCGTTCCTCCTCCACGCCCTGCTCGATGAGCAGCCCCAGCTCGCGGCGCTCCTCGAGGCGCGTGCGCGCCTCGCGCGCCTCGCGCTCCGCGTGCACGTTGCCTTCCACCGCCTGGGCCATGCGGTTGAACGCTGCGCCGATCGCGCGCGCTTCCGCTCCGGACAGCGGCGGCAGGCGGAAGGTCAGCTCGCCGCGCTGCAGGCGCTCGAGCCCGTCCACGATGACCGGAAACGGCGCCAGCGCGCGGTCCGCCAGCCAGAAGGCGAGGCTGCCCAAGAGCACGAGCAGGACGGCGGCGATGGCGACCAGGCGCGTCAGATCGTCCCAGGCATCGAGTATGGCGCGCGAGGGCTGCGCGTCGATCGACAATTGCGCGCCGCCCGGCAGCGCGAACACCTGGTGCGCGGGTTGCGGAGCCAGGAGGTGCGCGAACCACGCCGGCGCTTCGCGCCCGGCCTTGTAGACCGGCGGCGGCGAGCGGTACAGGACCTCGCCCGACGCGGTGCGCAGGGCGATGTCGTTGGAGCGCACGTGGCCGAGTTGCTGCAGCAGCTCCTGAACCGCCGGCGTGCCGCCGGAGCCGGAATAAGTCAGGGCGAGCCGCCCCACGACGTGAGCGGCCACGAGGTTGGCAGCCTCGATCTCCTCCCTGACCGAGGAGCGCGTGTCGCGGATCTGGTCGGCGACCAGGACCGCGACGAATACCGCCGTGAGGCCGGTGAGCACCAGATTGAGGTAGGTTCGTAACTTCATCGACGAGCCGGGCTCACCGCCAGGCAGGGGGCGGCAGCCTCCGGCCTCAAGAAAATCATGAGGCTACTTTCATGATCATCTGCTAGCGGCCCCACGCCGCCCGGAGAAGGATACACTGGTAATGCGAGAGCCCTCCTCACCGACCAAACCAGGAATAAAGACTATGCGCTGGGAAACACCACGTGCGACTGATTTCCGCTTCGGCATGGAAATCACGATGTACATCGCCAATCGCTAGATGACGATAGGGGCTGGGAGCCTGGCCGCCGGGCTCCATTAGTCCGTCGGAGCGGGAGTTGAGGCCCGGCCGCCCGACGAAGCTGTGAAGATCCGGGTACTGGGGTCTGCTGCCGGCGGCGGCTTTCCTCAGTGGAACTGCAACTGCCGTAACTGCTCGGGTGTCCGCAACGGCTCGCTGCGGGCGCTTCCCCGAACCCAGTCCTCGATCGCCGTGTGCGGCCATGACCGCGCCGCGTGGGCGCTCGTCAATGCCTCACCCGACATCCTCGCGCAGCTCAAGGCGAACCCCGTGCTGCAACCGGCGCGCGCGCCGCGCGATACGGCGATTGCCGGCATCGTGCTCGTCGATGGACAGATCGATCACACCACCGGACTCTACATGCTGCGGGAGTCCGTGCGGGCGCTGCCCGTGTGGTGCACCGACGAAGTCCACGCGGACCTGACGCGCGGCAATCCCATTTTCGGCGTGCTCGGACATTATTGCGGAATCGACCGGCAGTGCGTGACGCCCGACGGGCGCGAGTTCCGCGTTGCCGGGGTCACGGGGGTCACG
>JBOIAH010000345.1:0-3354 GCA_050739055.1 Steroidobacteraceae bacterium
GGCGGGCGCGTCGCGACCTCGCCGGCGATCCGGCGCCGCGCGCACGAGGCGGGCATCGATCTGCAGCAGGTCGCGGGCTCCGGGCCCAGCGGACGCATCGTGCCGAAGGATCTGGAGGCGTACGTGGCCCGCGCTTCCCAGGGCCAGCCGGTGCCGCTGCGGCGGGCTCCCAGGGCCGTTGCGCAGCCGCCGGCGCGCCCGCCGGAGCGCGCCACCGAGGAAATCAAGGTGATTGGCTTGCGGCGCCTGATCGCGCAGCGCATGAGCGAGGCGAAGCGCAACATTCCTCACTTCGCCTACGTCGAGGAGCTCGACGTTACCGAGCTCGAGGCGCTGCGCACTCATCTGAACGGCAAGCTCGAGCGCGGTGCGCCGGGGCTGACCTATCTGCCGTTCCTGGCGCTGGCGCTGGTGCGCGTGCTCAGGGATTTCCCGCAATGCAACGCACACTACGACGCAGAGCGCGGCGTGATCGTGCGGTACTCGGCCGTGCACCTCGGGGTCGCCACGCAGACCCCGGACGGGCTGAAGGTGCCGGTGGTGCGCGATGCGCAGGCGCGGTCGCTGTGGGAGCTGGCGGCGCAGATGCGGCGGGTGAGCGAGGCGGCCCGTACCAACAAGGCGACCCGCGAGGAACTGGGCGGTTCGACCGTCACGATCACCAGCCTCGGCAAGCTCGGCGGCATTGCCAGCACTCCCATCATCAACGCGCCCGAGGTGGCCATCATCGGGGTCAATCGCGCCCTCGAGCGGCCCGTGGTGCTGGACGGGAAGATCGCGATCCGGCGTACCATGAACCTGTCCTCGTCCTTCGATCACCGGTTCGTCGACGGCTATGACGCGGCCGCGATGATCCAGGCGTTGAAGGAATGCCTCGAGCACCCGGCAACGATCTTCATCGGCGCCTGACTCAGGCCTACGACCCGTGGGGGTAGGTCTTTTCGCCCGCCGTGACGGCCAACTTCAGGCGGTTCTGCGGCGGCGGCAGCGGGCAGGTGGCGAAGTCATTGAGCGCGCACGGCGGGTTGTACGCCTTGTTGAAATCCAGGTGCGCGATGCCCCCGGCGGGCAGCGGGATGTAGAGGAAGCGCCCCGCGCCATAAGTCTCGTGCCCGCTCGTCGTGTCGGCGAACATGATGAACAACTCCTGGTCGCCGGGGTCCTCGAGCACGGTGTCGAGGCGCCACTCGCGGCCGTTCTTCGTGAACACCACGGCTCCCGGGGACTCGAATTCGTCCTCCATGCCGAGGATGTTCACGATCCTGATGCGGCGGACCGGCTGGTAGGGCTCGAAGTGCGCGTTGAACACCCAGGCGGTGCTGACCGGGAAGTAGCTCAAGCCCCGGAATCCCAGGCGATGGGGATTGTTGAGATCGCGCACGCGCACGCCGAGATGGCCGGCCCGTTCGATGACGAAGAAGCGCAGCGCGCCGCTGGCGAGCACCGTGGGATTGCCGCTGGTATCGGCGGCGAGATCGAGCGAGGTGACCGGCTGCCCGTCGTGCGTCACGCCGCTCCCGGGGCGGGCGGCGAAGCGGACTTTGTGGCCGATGAGGATGAAGGAGCCGGCCGCCAAGGCAAGCCCTGAGTTATCCAGCACCAGGGAGTTGGAGGCGGCGCGGCCGAAAGTGTTCTCACCGTCCTTCAGCCAGTAGAGCCCCGCGAGTGTCAGCCACCCGGTATCGCTGGTCAGCCTGTTCATGCGCTCGGTACGCCACGCGTTGATGGCGGCGCGCTCGGCATCCGGGGCGGCGGGTGGCGGGGGGTTGGCGCTCGCCGGCAGCACGAGCCCCGACAGCACGATCGCCAAGAGCGCAGCGGGCGCGCAGCGGCCGCACGGGTCGTGATTGCTGTGGGGCACGGCGGATCTCCTCAAAGCGGGGGCTGGCTCTCATGATGTCATCAACCCTCGCGGCCGAGAATCTCTTCGCGCACGTCGGCGATTTCCCGCGCACGGGACGGCCGCGCGCCCTCGCAGCGTTCCGGGCGCGGGCAGCGCGTGCTGCGCGGGCAGATGACCCGGGCCGGTTGAGTGAGCGCATCGCCTATCCAGGCGATGTTCAGCACGTTCGCCACCGCGCCGAGCGCCTGGGAGGCTTCCCTGGGGATGCGCGCCTGGCCGCGCCGGTGCAGGCACTCGCGGAAAATCGCCTCGGTGACGGGCGCGCTCGCGACGCCGTTCGCATCCAGCGCCGGCGCGAGATCCACCCCGACCGAGAGCACGTGCGGATTGCCGGCCATGTCGCGCACCCGGATCGAATGGCAGCAGTACAGGAGCGACTGCTCGCCATCGCGCAGCACCGAGATCTGTGCTCCGGATTCGCCGTGCTGACCGTCGATCATGCGAAACACCGCCCAGTTCGGGCACGGGTCGCTCACCTGCGCAAGATTGCCCCACGGCAGCGGAATGCCGTTGCCGCGGTACACGGCGCGCAGATAGCCGGGCGGGTAGGCGTCGAAGAAGTGCCAGTAGGGGTAGGGCGAGACCTTGGTCATGCGCCGCATCACCACCGCGGGCGTGAGCTGCAGTTTCGCCCCTGTTTCGAGCACCCGGTACCGCTCGCGCGCGAGGAAGCGCCGGAACGGCACCCGCGGGGCGAGCAGCGCGCCGGCGAAGAAACTGCACTCGAAGTCGCGCCAGGCGTGCAGCACGTCGTGGGAATTCAGGCCGGCGGCTCCCGAGCCACCCTCGGGGCTGCCGCCCATCTCCCCGCCGGTGGCGTGCGCGGACTTGAGCCCGTCCCCGCCGTGCAGCACCTTGTGGGCGAGGTGCGCCGCGAGATCGAACTTCAGGCGCGCCGGGTCGGACTGCAACGCACGGTTCGCGTAGACGACTCCCGGCGCCTCGAAGAACGAGCGCATCATGCTGCGCACCTCGCGGTCCTTGTCGCGCGCCAGCACCGGCTTGCGCTCGAACCAGCGGATCTCCAGCGCGTGGCGCTTGCACAGCCGCATCAGGTCCTCAACGCTGAGCGGGAAGCGCCGCTCGCTTACCTTGTCCGCGGCACGCTCGAGGTCCGGGAAGTCGTTGCGCGACATCTCCTGGTGCGAGCGGATCAAAAGGTGCGCGAACTGCCGCCCGCTGGTGCCGGTCTGCGCGAGCAGCTCGGGAATCGCCGCCTGCAGCAGGCTCCTGGAGAACAGGAACGCGGGCTCGAGCGGCACGCGCGCCGCGCCTGCCGAAGGCGTGCCCGGGTTGAGCTCCGGGGCCGCGCTCTCATCCAGGAACCACGCCGGCGCGCGCTGAAAGACCGCCGCGAGCAGTTCCAGGAGCTCGGGCGAGGGGCTGCGCTTGCCGCTCTCGATCATGCTCAGATACGAGACTGAAGGCGCGATCCCGGCGTTGCGCTGGAT
>JBOIAH010000346.1:0-2506 GCA_050739055.1 Steroidobacteraceae bacterium
GTTCGGCGACGCTTCTCACCCCGGGAATCGCCCCCAGGCGCGCGGCGATGCGCCGCCCGACGCGCGCGTTCTCTTGCAGGGAGATGCCCGGGCGCAGGGCGGCATGCGCGATCAGGTAGTTCTCGCGAAAATCCGGCAGCAGGCGCGCGCCGAGGATGGGCAACAGCAAGAGCCCGGCGGCGCCGCTCAGCAGCACCCCGGCCAGCACCAGCGGCGCGCGGCGCGCGAGCCGGGTGATCGCGGCCTGCTGCCAGCGCTTGGCTTGCCGCAGCCAGCCGGGCTCCGCACGCGGTGTGTGACCCTGCATCAGCAGCGCGCACAGCGCCGGGGTCGCGCTCATGGCGACCAGCAGCGATAGTCCGACCGCCAGCAGGAATGCCGTGGCCAGCGGCCGGAAGAACGCCCCTTGCAGACCCGACAACATCAGGATCGGCAGGAATGCGACCGCCACCGCCGCCGTGGCGTAGAACACCGGCCGCCGGACTTCGAGCGAGGCATCGAGCAACAGCACGCGCAGCGGCGCGCCCGCACCGGCCGCGCGGCGGCGGCGGGTGATGTTTTCAACATCGATGACGGCATCGTCGACCACCACGCCCAACGCGACCACGAGTCCGCCGAGGCTCATCGTGTTGAGCGACAGTCCGCCCATACTGAGGATCCAGACGGTAGCGAGCAGCGACACGGGGATGGCGCCGAAGGATATCAGGGCGCCGCGCCAGTCGCGCAGCGCCAGCAGCAGCAGTCCCACCACCAGCAGCGCGCCGATCAGGAGCGAATTGCGCAGCTTGGCGATGGCGCTCTCGATGAAGCTCGCCGGTCGCAGCAGCGCCGGGTGGTACTGCACGCCGCGCCGCGCGAGCTCCGGCACCAGGACCTGCAGGCGGTGCTCGAGGGCGCGCGTGACGTCGAGCGTGTTGGCACCGTATTGAGTCGAGGTCTCCACCAGTATGCCGGGATGAGCGCCGATGATCGCGTCGCCAAAGCGCGCTGCGGCCCCGTCGCGCACCTGTGCAATGTCGCCTATGCGTACCGGTACCCCGCCATGATCCGCGACGACGGCCTGCTCGAGTGCGGCGCGCGATCCCCCCGGCGCCTGCGCCTGCAGCACGATGCGCTGCGTCGCCGTCTCCAGATAGCCGCCGCCGGTCGTTTGCGTCCCGCGGCGCGCCGCCTCGAAGACCTCGTCGAGCGTCACCCCGCGCGCGTCGAGCTTGACCGGGTCGACCCACAGCTGCCGCTCGCGCGAATCACCGCCGAAGATCTGCGCCTGCGCGACGCCCGGCACGGCCAGGATCTGCGGCTTGATGGTCCAGCGGATCAGATCGCGCAGCTCGAGCGGCGAGAGACGATCGCTCGTGAAGCCGAAGTGCAGCAGATACTCCATCGATGAGCTGAGCGGCGAGAGCAGCGGAGCGCCCACGCCCGCGGGCAGCAGCGCGCCCGCATCGGCAAGCCGCTCGGTGATGACCTGCCGCTGCCGATAGGGATCGCTGCCGCGACCGAACACCACTCGAATCGCCGCCAGACCCTGAATGGAGGTGGAACGCACTACCTCGACGTTCCCGGCACCTGCGAGCAGATCCTCCAGCGGCCGGGTCACCAGCGACTCCACCTGCGTCGCATCCAGACCAGGCGCCTCGACCTGCACCAGCACGTGCGGCGGCGCGAAGTCTGGAAACACATCGAGCCGCGCGCTGACGAGCGCGCCCACGCCCAGCAGGGCAATGAGCACGGAAAGTGCCGTCACGATCCTTGGATTGGCCAGCGACGCGCGAACGATGGTGGCAAGCATGGGCGCTAGTCGTGGTCCTCTTCCGCGGCAGAGATGTTGCCGATGCCCTGCAGCGACCACAGCACGCCCGCGCCCTGGACGACGATCTGGTCGGTGCGCGCCAGCCCGTCAACCAGCCAGGCGCTCCCCACCCGTGTCAGCGCCTTGACCGCAAGGGGCGCGTAATGAAAGGTGTCGGCACCGCTCGCGCCGACCTGGGCGTAGACATACGCGCCCCGTTCGGTATAGAGCAGCGCCGCCGCCGGCACCAGCATGCCGGCCGTCGCCGCCGCCTGCAGCCGCACCAGCGCCCGGGCACCGGGCCCGAAGCCCTGCAGACCGCGCGCGAGCTGCAGCAGCCAGCCGGCGCTTTGCGATTGCGCATCGATCCGCGGCAGCGGACCCAGAACCTGCGCGGTGAGGTTCGCGCCGCCGACTTCCACCAGTGCGCGTGCCTCGAGCGCGGCGCCGATCGGCTGCCCGGGCACATCTGCGCGCAGCAACAGCCCTCGTCCCTTGATCAGTGCCGCGAGCAGCGCGCGCCGCCGGGCCGCGCTCCAGCTCGCCAGCGGGCCCCACTGCAGGCCGAAGCTCACCGCCGCAGTGCGCGCCTGCGCGGCCGCCTCGACCGACTGCGCCCGCGATGCCTGCCATGCCTTGAGCGAGGCGCGCGCATCGTCGCGGTACAGACGCTCCAGGCGGGCGGCGTCGGCGGCGGCAGCGGCCGCCGCCGCC
>JBOIAH010000347.1:0-14689 GCA_050739055.1 Steroidobacteraceae bacterium
CCGGCGCGCGGGCCCGCGCGCGCATCTCCCCGCGCAGCGTGGTCGCTCCGCGGTGCTGGTGTTGCCGGGCGTGGCCGAGCACGCCCAGGCCCGAGCGCGCCTCCGGCACCAGCCGGTCTGCGGCGCGGCCGCGCTCGAGCCGGTAGTGGCGGTAACCGAGGAACACGAAGTGCCGGGCTTCCATCCACTCGAGCAGGCTGCGCGCTTCGCTGATCTCCGCCGCGGGTAACGGCGGGGGGTCGCTCTGCAGCCGCGCGATGATCGCGCGCATGCGCTCGCGCATCGGCATCCAGTCGCTGACCACACTGCGTACGTCGGCGAGCGTTGACGCGAGATCCTGCTGCAGGCGCTCGAGCTGTGTCGGATCGGTGACGCGGTCGATCTCGTACAGCTGCCAGGACTCAGCGTGGGCGGCCGCTGCGCCGTTGCTGCCGATATCGATCAGCCGCCCGCGGGCATCGCGCCGCACCTGCAGCACCGGATGGACGATCAGGTGAATGGCGAGGTCGGCGCGGCCGAAGGCGATGCCGAGCGAGTCGACCAGAAACGGCATGTCGTCGGTGACCGTGAGCACCAGCGTGTGGGGCGACTCGAAGCCATCGTCGGCCGCCAGCGGATTGAAGACCCGTACCAGCGAGCGGCCCGGCGCGCGGCGTGCGGCGAGGGCGAGGTGTGCGAGCGCCGCCTGGGCCAGGGGTCCGGGGGCGTGCTCGGCCAGGTCCTCCTCGGCGACGCCGTGGAAGTAAGCGCGCAGGAAGCGCTGCGCGAGCGCGTTGCGGCCGTGTTGCCCGGTTGCCGCGCGCGCGATGCGCTCGATCAGCGCGACGCGCGCCGCGGGAATGCTGCGTAGCAGCCGGCTGTCGTCGGGAGCAACTTGCGCGTGCATCGAGGCGCGCGATTATACATGCGGGGCGCGGCACGCGACCTCACATCACGTAAGCGGCGCGTGCGGACGCCGGATTGCGGGGGTGTTTGCAAGTGCTCATGAATGAGCACCTGCGTGAGCGGGGGCTTCAAATCCGGGTCGATCACCGGACCGGAGTCTTAAAGCCCAGGGGATCGAGCGGGTCCCCACCACCCACTTGGGACCCTGCTGTGTGGGGGATGGAGCGGCGCGGGATTGAGACTCAGGTGGGGCTGCGGGTCCGGGAGCAGCAGGCACTTGAGGCGCAACGCCGGCTCGAACGGGCGGCTGAAACTGGGCCGTGTGGAGCGGGCGGCCCTAGCAGCTTGATGCGAAACGGCTGAAAGCGGAGTGGATCGATGGCTGCTGCAACGAGGGTGAGCGCGTGAGCGAGGTGATGAACCCCGTTGCGGGCAGTTTTCATTGTCCATCGGAGTGATCGCCATCCTCCAGAGATGCTTAATCCTGGGACCGGTCGCAAGCGACTGAGGCGCAGAAGGTTGTAGGTCGCGCCGACCAGATACGCGTGCAGCTGTACGCGGGCGATGCCGCGAAAGCAGGTCCGGCGCAAACCCCCATAGGCCTTCATCCAGCCGAAGATCTCCTCGAACTGACACGGGGGTCAAAAGACTGATAGGATTTAATCCTACTTCGCCGGAGGCCATATGCGGACGACCCAGCAACTGAGCATCACGCTGCCCACCGAGATGGCCGAGGCGATCAAAGCCAAAGTGGCTTCGGGCGAGTACGCCACCGAGAGTGAAGTTATCCGCGATGGGCTGCGTGTGCTGATGGCGCGCGATCGTGCCGTAGAACATTGGCTGCGCGAGCAGGTTGCGCCGGCGTATGACGCCCTGAAAGCCAATCCGTCGCGCGCGATCACGGTCAAGCAGGTGCGTGCGCGGTTGGTGGCCGAACACAAGAAAGTCAGCGCCAGGCGGTGAGGTCGTACACCGGCTACATCGCAGATCATGGGTCGCCGGGTGTCGCACTGCGCTATACCCGCGCGATCATCGAGTATTGCGAGGGAATGCGGACCGTTCCTCACCGAGGCACGCGTCGCGACGACATCCGGCCTGGCCTGCGCATCACGCACTACAAGGGGCGGGCCATGGCTCGAGCCCTTCGAAGAGGCGTCCTCCCCCACAAGCCTCGCCAACACTCGAAAATGGGAAAGTCCGGTGGCGCCGGCGCAATAGGAAGGCCCCAGAGCCGAGGTCTCGAGCGACCCCCGACTCTGCTCGTCGCCCTGCGCTGGGACCAGGTGGATCTGAAAAGCGTATGGTTATCGTCCGAAGCGGACGGCCCATGACGCGATCCGACGTGTTGCCGAGTTGCGATCGGACACTCGAGCGGATGCTTCAGCTTCATTAAAGACTGGGTGGAAAAGAAGGCACGGCCACGGCGACATCTGGGGCGAGCCAGAAAACGACAGGGCTTCGGCTGGAACAGGTGGAGTAGGCAATGGCTGTACGGCGTGGTAAGGCTGTTCAATGGCTACCGCGTCAACTACGGCGCACGCTGAAAGCGCTGCCAGCATGATAGGTCACATAAGCTTTGACACGAACCTGGCAGGAAAGCGTAGTGCGGGAAAACCGCCCGCTACGTTTGACGAGGCGGGGACTGGAGACGTGGCATGGTTGAGATACAGTGGCACTCGCAGACGAAAGAGCGAGCAACAGAGAACACAAACGTCAACCTACCACTGGCGCGCCAGCTCTCGACCCTACTGAAAAGGGGGTCCTACGGTTCTCCGTCCATTAACCTCCCGAGGATCGTAGGATCTACCAATGAGCGACCTGCATGACAACCCGATGGGCACGGACGGGTTCGAGTTCGTCGAATACACCGCTCCGGACCCCCAATTACTGCGCGCGCTGTTCGAGCGCCTCGGCTTTCCGGTGGTGGCGCGTCACCGCTCCAAGAACGTGACGTTGCACCGCCAGGGCGAGATCAACTTCATCATCAATGCGGAACCGCAGTCCTTCGGTCAGGCGTTTGCGCGCGTGCACGGCCCGTCGGCGTGCGCCATGGCCTTCCGGGTGCGCGACGCGGCGTGGGCCTGGCGCCGGGCGCTCGAGCTGGGCGCTAAACCCGGTCCGCAGAGCGCCGGCCCCATGGAGCTGAACATCCCGTGCATCGAGGGCATCGGCGGCTCGCTCATCTACCTGGTCGATCTGTACGGCGAGCGTTCGATCTATGACGTGGATTTTCGCCCGGTGGGAGCGAGCGCGCCGGCCGACGCCGCCGGGCTCACGCTGATCGATCATCTGACTCACAACGTCGGCCGCGGGCGCATGGATGTGTGGGCCGGCTTCTACGAGAAGCTGTTCAATTTCCGCGAGATCCGCTACTTCGACATCGAGGGCAAGCTCACCGGGCTGCTGTCGCGCGCCATGACCAGTCCCTGCGGCAAGATCCGCATTCCCATCAACGAGTCCCAGGACGACAAGAGCCAGATCGAGGAGTACCTGCGCGAGTATCGCGGCGAAGGCATCCAGCACATCGCACTCGCGAGCAGCGACATCTACCGCACCGTGGACGTGCTGCGCCATCACGGGGTCCTGTTCCAGGACACGCCCGACACCTACTACGAGGGTGTCCCTGCCCGGGTTCCCGGACACCGCGAGTCGCTGCAGGAGCTGCGCGCGCGCCGCATCCTGATCGACGGCAACCCCGGCAAGGGCGAGGGCGTGCTGCTGCAGATCTTCACCCAGAACGTCATCGGCCCGATCTTCTTCGAGATCATCCAGAGGAAGGGCAACGAAGGATTCGGCGAAGGCAACTTCCGTGCGTTGTTCGAATCGATCGAGCAGGACCAGATCCGGCGCGGGGTGCTGTAGTCAATTGGCGCAAATGGTGCGCTGTTACGGGCGGTGTTCGCGGGCCAGGTACTCGATGCTGCGCATCTCGATGAGGCGGCTCACGGTGCGCTCAAAGGCTTCCCTGAGGCGCTCGCCGCGATACAGCTCGGGGGCGGGCGCCGCCGCCGCCACGATCAGGTTGACGTTGCGGTCGTAGAACTGGTCCACCACCGCGATGAAGCGCCGCGCTGCGTCATCGGCCGCGGCGTCGAGCACCGGTATTCCCGAGACGATCACTGACTGGTACTCACGCGCGATCTCGAGGTAGTCATCCGGGCTGCGGGGACCGGCGCACAGCTGCGCGAACTCGAACCACACGACGCCGGCGCCCTCGCGGATCACGGGGATCGGCCGGCCCTCGATCAGGATGTGGCCGCCGGCGTGCGCGCCGTGACGGGTGAGCTCGCCGAACAACGCCGCGAGGCGCGCCGCGGTGTCGGGCGCATCCGCCGGCAGATAGATACCGGCCTGAGTGAGCTGGCGTAACCGGTAGTCGGTCGCCCCGCCCAGCCTCACCACCTCGAGGTGGCGCTCGAGCAGCTCGATCGCGGGCAGGAAGCGCGCGCGCTGCAGGCCGTCCTTGTAAAGATCCCACGGCGGGGTGTTGGAAGTTGCCACCAGGGTGACCGCGCGCCTGAACAGCCCCGCAAACAGCCCGCCGAGGATCATGGCGTCGGCGATATCGGCGACCTGCAGCTCATCGACACACAGCACCCGGGTATCGCGCGCGATGTCCGCGGCGATTTGCTCGAGCGGCTCGCGCTGCTGCGTCAGCTGCGCGAGCCGCGCATGCACGTCGTGCATGAAGCGGTGGAAGTGCCGGCGGCGCCGTTCCTCGAACGGCAGGCTCGCGAAGAACAAGTCCATGAGCCAGGTCTTGCCGCGGCCCACACCGCCCCACAGGTACAGACCCTTGACCGGCGGCGGCGCGCCGCGCCGTCGCAGCGCGTCGAACCAGCGCGCCACGCGCGCTCGCGGCGCGCCGCTCAGCCGCCGCCGCACCGCGTCGAGCTTCGCCACCGCCGCAAGCTGCGCCGCATCGGAGTGGAAGCCGCGTGCGGCAACCTCGCGGGCATACAGCTGGCGCAGATCCTGGGGGTCGGTCACGCGCTCAAGTCAGGTCCGCAGCTCGGGCAGATCGCGGAAGTGCTCGAGGGCCTGCGGATTGGCGAGCGCGTCGACGTTCTTTACCGGCAGGCCGTGGATCACGTTGCGCACCGCGAGCTCGGTGAGCTTGCCGGAGCGGGTGCGCGGAATGTCGGGTACCGCGATGATTCGCGCGGGCACGTGCCGCGCGCTGGTGTGCGTGCGGATGGTGTTGCGGATTTCCTTGCGCAGCGCCTCATTCAGCTCGACACCGGGCTGCAGGCGCACGAACAGCACCACCCGCACGTCGCCTTCCCAGTCCTGGCCGACCGCCAGCGCCTCGGTGATCTGCGGCAGGCTCTCGACCGCGCCGTAGATCTCCGCCGTGCCGATGCGCACCCCGCCGGGATTGAGCACGGCGTCCGAGCGCCCGTATATCACCAGGCCGTCATGGGCGGTGATCGCGGCGTAGTCGCCGTGGTGCCATGCGCCCGGGAAGCGCTCGAAATAGGCGGCGCGGTAACGCACCCCGTCCGGGTCGTTCCACAACCCGAGTGGCATCGAGGGGAAGGGCGCGGTGCATACCAGCTCACCGCGCTCGCCGCGCACCGGGCGGCCGGCGTCATCGTATATGTCGACCGCCATACCCAGACCCCGGCACTGGATCTCGCCGCGATACACCGGACGGGTGGGACAGCCGAGCGCGAAGCACGACACGATGTCGGTGCCGCCGGAGATCGAGGCGAGCTGCAGGTCGGACTTCACGCTGCGGTAGACGTAGTCGAAGCCCTCGGGCAGCAGCGGCGAGCCGGTGGACAGCACGGTGCGCAGGCCCGGCAGCTCGAGCGCCGTCGCCGGAACGAAATCGCTCTTCTCCAGCGCCGCGAGGTACTTGGCGCTCGTGCCGAACACGGTGATGCGTTCCTCGTGCGCCATGTGCCACAGCGCCCCGGGCTGCGGGTGGAACGGACTGCCGTCGTACAGCACGAGCGTGGCCCCGGTGGCGAGCCCGCTCATCAGCCAGTTCCACATCATCCAGCCGCAGGTCGTGAAGTAGAACAGCCGGTCGCTGCGCTTCAGATCCGTGTGCAGCAGGTGTTCCTTCCGGTGCTGCAGCAGCGTGCCGCCGGCGCCGTGCACGATGCACTTCGGCACCCCGGTGGTGCCGGACGAATACAGGATATAGAGCGGATGATTGAAGGGCAGCGGGGCGAAGCGCAGGGCACGCCCGCGCTCGCCGAACTGCTGCCACAGCCGCGCCCGCGAGGCCGCGGCCCCCAGCCGCGCGAGCTGCGGCTGCACGTCCACGTACGGAATCACCACCACGCACTCGGCGGCGGGAAGCCTCGCCAGCACTTCCGACATCGGCGCGAGCGAGTCGAGCTTCTTGCCCGCGTAGTAGTAGCCGTCGGCGGTGAACAGCACCTTGGGTTCGATCTGTGCGAAACGGTCGAGCACCCCGTGCACCCCGAAGTCGGGCGAGCAGGACGACCAGGCGGCCCCGAGGCTGGCGGTCGCGAGCATTGCGATCGCGGCTTCCGGCAGGTTCGGCAGGAAGCCCGCGACGCGGTCACCGGCGACGACGCCGGCGGCGGCGAGCCCGTCGGCCACGCGCGCGACTTCCTCGCGTAACTCCCGGAAGCTGAGCGAGCGGCGCTCGCCGCGCTCGTTGCGGAATATCAGGGCCGGCTGCTGGTCGCCGAACCTGAGCAGATTGGCCGCGAAGTTGAGGCGCGCGTTGGGGAAAAAGCGCGCCCCCGGCATCGCTTCCGGGTGCTCGATCACCGGACCCGCGCCCCACTCGGCGCGCACGTCGGCAAAGCGCGCCAGCTCGCTCCAGAATTGCGCCGGTGACCTGAGCGACCAGGCGTACAGCTCGTCGTAGTCGCGCAGCGGCGTGCCGGTGCGGGCACCGACGCACTGCATGAAGCGCGTGAGGTTCGCGTTCGCGACGCGGGCGGTGGAGGGTCGCCAGAGTTCGGACATGCGCGCTACGCTTAAGCTTTGGCTCGCGCCTCTTACAGCGACTGGTAGTTCGGTCCAGAGCCCCCTTCCGGGGTCGTCCAGGTGATGATCCCGTACGGATCCTTGATGTCGCACGCCTTGCAGTGCACGCAGTTGGCGGCGTTGATCTGCAGCCTCTTGCCGCCGTGGCCGTCGTCCACCATCTCGTAGACGTTCGCCGGGCAGAAGCGTTCACAGGGGTTGCCGAACTCCCGGCCGCAGCGCTGCGCGCAGATGTCGGTGTCGGCGACCTTCAGGTGCACCGGCTGGTGCTCGTCGTGCACGTTGCCGGCGAAGAACACGAACGAGACGCGATCGCGCGGCGGCAGCTGGCGCGCGCCCCAGTGCCGCTCGGGCGAGGTGAATTCGTCGAGCTTGCGCAGAGCCGACCAGTCGGCGCTGTTGTTGAGCGTCCAGGGCGACTTGCCGCAGCTCAGCATCTCCCAGGCGGAGTTGATGAGCCCGAGCCACAGGCCGCGCTTGAACGCCGGCTTGAAGTTGCGCACCCGCTTAAGCTCGCGCCCGCCCTCCGAGGCGCGCCATCGGGCGTCGAAGCCCGCGCCGCCGCCGCTTTGCGCGACGTGCTCCCCGGCGAGCGCGCCGCAGCGTATCGCCTGGTGCACTCCCTTGATCTTGGCGAAGTTCAGCGTGCCGCCGGCGTCGCCGATGAGGATCGCGCCCGGCATCTCCAGCGTGGGCGTCGACTGCCAGCCACCGGCGGCGATGGTGCGCGCGCCGGCCGAGACGATCTCGCCGCCTTCGAGCAGCCGCTTCACGCTCGGATGGTTCTTGTACTGCTGGAACGCCTCGAACGGCTGCAGGCGCGGGTCCTGGTAGTCAAGACCCACGATGTAGCCGACGTACACACGGTCGTTGTCGAGGTGATAGAGGAAGCTGCCGGCGTAGGTATGCGCGTCCGCCGGCCACCCGAGCGAGTGCTCGATGCGCCCCGGGCGCACCCGCCCGGGCGGCAGCTGCCACAGCTCCTTGTACCCCAGCGCGAAAGTCTGCGGGCAGTGCCCGCGGGCGAGGTCGAACTTCGCGATCAGCTGCTTGGAGATCGAGCCGCGGGCCCCTTCCGCGAGCACGGTGAGAGGCGCGTGGATCTCGACGCCGGGAGTGAAGTTCGGCTTAGGCCTGCCGTCGCGATCCAGTCCCATGTCGCCGATGCGCACCCCGATGACTTTGCCGCGGTCGTCATACAGGGCTTGCGAGGCGGCAAAGCCCGCGAAGATCTCGACCCCGAGGCTGTCAGCCTGCTCCGCGAGCCACGGCGTGAGCTGCCCGAGCGAGATGATGTAGTTGCCGTGGTTGTTGAACGGGGTGCTGTAAGTCAGCGAGCGCGGCAGCAGCTTCACCAGGAAATGCGGCACCGGCCGAAACGATCCGCGGCGCGTCAGGATGCGGAAATCGTCCTCGGTGGCCGGCACCTTCATGCCGGTGTACTGCGTGCGCCACTCCGGCAGCAGCCGCTCCAGCGGTCCGGGCTCGAGCACCGCTCCCGAGAGTGAGTGCGCGCCCACGGCGGAGGCCTTCTCCAGCACGCACACGCTCACCGAGGGCTTGAGCTGCTTCAGGCGGATCGCGCAGGCAAGTCCGGCGGGACCTGCCCCCACGATCACGACGTCGTACTGCATGACGTTGTGCTCGATGGCGCCGGCTTCGGTGTTTGCGTCAGTCAAGACTTCCCCACAAGGTCCCGCGGCCGCGTGGCGCCGCCGGCGCGCTATTTGGGCTGCATGCGGATGGCGCCGTCCAGGCGGATGGTCTCACCATTGAGCATCGTGATCTCGAACACCGAGGCCACCAGCTGCGCAAACTCCTCCGGCTTGCCGAGCCGCGCCGGGAAGGGAACCTGGGCCGCGAGCGAGTCCTGCACTTCCTTCGACATGCCGTCCATCATCGGGGTGTGAAAGATGCCGGGCGCGATCGCCACGCAGCGGATGCCGAAGCGCGCCAGCTCGCGGGCGATGGGCAGCGTCATGCCGGCCACCGCCGCCTTGGTGGCGGAGTAGGCGGCCTGGCCGATCTGGCCTTCGAAGGCGGCAACCGAGGAGGTATGGATCAAGAGACCGCGCTCCCCGTCGGGTCCCGCGGGGTTGTTCTGCATGAGAGCGGCGGCGGCCTTGTCGCACAGAAAGGTGCCGATCAGGTTGATGTGGATGACCTTGGCGAAGAACTCGCCCGCCATCGGCCCGTTCTTGCCGAGCACCCGCCCGGCGCCGATCACCCCGGCGCAGTTCACCAGCAGGTTGAGGCCCCCGAGGCGGGCCGCGGCCGTGTCCATGGCCGCGTTGACCTCGGCCTCGGAGGTGACGTCGCAGCGCACGAAGCTGGCATGGGGGCCGAGCGCCGCGGCCGCCGCCCGCCCCGGGCCCTCCTGCACGTCGAGGATCGCGACCTTGCCGCCCTGGGCGCTGATGTGACGCGCGACCGCGTGGCCGAGCCCCGAAGCGCCGCCGGTGACGACGGCGCGTGCGTCCTGAATCTTCATGCGACCCCCTGAACCGGCGCTAGCTCATGGCCTCGACCGCCAGCGCCACCGCTTCGCCCCCGCCGATGCACAGCGAGGCGATGCCGCGCCGCCCGCCCCGGCGCCGCAGCGCGTGCACCAGGGTCGTCAGGATCCGCGCGCCGGTCGCCCCGATCGGATGACCGAGCGCGCACGCTCCGCCGTTGACGTTGACGCGCGCAGGGTCAATGTCGATGTCGCGCATCGCGGCCATGGTCACCACCGCGAAGGCCTCGTTGATCTCGTACAGGTCGGCGTCGTGCGGCTTCCAGGACAGCTGCGTGAGGACCTTGCGGATCGCCCCGACGGGGGCGGTGGTGAACCACTCGGGCTCCTGCGCATGGCTGGCCCAGGCCAGCACCCGGGCGAGGGGCTTCAGTCCGCGCGCCGCGGCCGTCTGGGCGTTCATTACCACGAGCGCCGCGGCCCCGTCGGATATGGACGAGGAGCTGGCGGCCGTCACCGTACCGTCCTTGCTGAAGGCCGGCTTCATCGTGGCGATCTTGCTGACGTCGCACGTGCCGGGGGTTTCGTCGCGCGCGATCACCGTGTCGCCCCTGCGACCCTTGACCGTCAGCGGCGTGACCTCGACGTCGAACTCCCCGATCTGCAGCGCGTGCATCGCGCGCCGCACCGACTCGGTGGCGAACGCGTCCTGTTGCGCGCGCGTGAAGTTGTATTTGCTGGCGGTCGAATCGGCGAAGCAGCCCATCGACTTGCCGTCGAACGGACTCTGCAGCCCGTCGCGCAGCATGTGATCGATCACCTCCCCGTGACCCATGCGGTAACCGCTGCGCGCCTTGGGCAGCAGGAACGGCGCGTTGCTCATCGATTCCAGCCCGCCGGCGAGTACCAGCTCGGCGGTGCCGGCGCGGATCTGCTCGGCCGCCATCATCACCGCCTTCAGTCCCGAGCCGCACATCTTGTTGACGGTGGTGGCCGGCACGGCGCTCGGTACGCCGGCGCCGAGCGCGGCCTGCCGGGCCGGGGCCTGCCCCAGGCCGGCCGGCAGCACGCACCCCATGATCACTTCCTGCACCTCGTTGGCGCCGATACCGGCCGTCTCGATGGCAGCCTTGATGGCAGCGCCGCCGAGCTGCACGGCGGTGAGCGGTGAGAGCGCGCCGAGGAACGCCCCGATGGGGGTGCGTTTGGCGGAGACTATGACGACGTCTGGAGCGGACATGTGCGGCCTCGTTGGTGAGCTTGAGCTGTTCAGCGCGCGATGCGCACCCGCCGGCGCTGCGCCGCGCGGGTGCCGACCTGGGAGGCGCTGCGCGGACGCAGGCCGCCTTCGAAAATGGCGACGAACGCGTCCGCGATCTGCGCACCCGTCAGGGACTGGTTGTCACGATACCAGTGCGCGATCCAGTTGAGTGCACCGGCCAGCGCAAAGGCCGTCATTTTCGGATCGCACGGCTGGATCGAGCCGTCCTGCACGCCCTCGCGGATCAGGCGCCGGATGCCGTGGTCGATCTCGGACTTGAGCACCTTGATGTGGCGGCTCATCGCGGGCGACAGATCCTGGTCCTCGGCCCGCACCATGCACCAGCCGAACTCGGACGCCACCGCCGCGCCGTAGTGGCGCAGCACCGCGTTCAGGCGCTCGCGCGCCGGCCGGCGCAGATCCTGCACCTCGCGAAACGCGGCGCGGATCGGCTCCACCCCGGCCACGAAGCACTGGAACAGCAGTTGCTCCTTGTTCGTGACGTAGTAGTAGACCGTGGGCTTGGTGACTTCGAGCGAATCGGCGATGTCGTCGAGGGAGGTGTTGTGGTAGCCCTTGCGGTTGAAGGCGCGGGCGGCCGCGCGGATCACCGCCTCGCGCTTCACCGCGCGGTCGCGCCGCCGCTCGCGGCTCGCGCCCCAGGGAGAGGCGCTCGCGGCGGGGTATTTGCTCAGGCAAGGCGGGCTGGCACGGCGGCTGTTCATGGGTTTGCGGAGTATTATAGCGGCGCTGCGGACGCGGGCGGGTCGGCCGAACTAACCAAGCAGGCATCGCGAAAGAACACCACGTGAACGCCCCCCTCAAGGGTGACGAGCCGCTGCCGCGCAGCGGGCCGGCGAGCGCCCGGCCGCCGCTGCGCTTCGTGTCGGCCGCCTCGCTGTTCGACGGCCATGACGCCGCCATCAACATGATCCGGCGCCTGCTGCAGGCGCGCGGCGCGGAAGTTGTGCACCTGGGCCACAACCGCAGCGTCGCCGATATCGTGCGCGCCGCCATCGACGAGGACGCCGACGCCATCGCGGTCAGCTCCTACCAGGGCGGCCACAACGAGTACTTTACCTACATGGTGGACATGCTGCGCGAGCGCGGCTACGAGCACCTGCGCGTGGTGGTCGGCGGTGGCGGCACCATCGCGCCGCACGAGATCGAGGCGCTCGAGCGCCACGGAGTGGAGAAGATCTACACGCCCGAGGACGGCCGGCGGCTGGGCCTGGCCGGCATGATCGACGACGTATTCCGGCGCATCGGCGCCAGAGTGAAGCCGGCGTACGAACTGCGGCCGCTCAATACGCGCGATCACGGTCTCGTTGCCCGGACGATCTCGGTGCTCGAGGGCGCCACGGGGGCCGATGACGCGCACGCGCAGCAGATCCGCCGCGCGCTCGGCCGCTCGCGCCACAAGGTGCCCGTCATCGGCGTCACCGGTACCGGCGGGGCGGGCAAGTCGAGCCTCACCGATGAGCTGCTGGCGCGTCTGGTGCGGCATTTCCCGCAGGCGCAGATCGCCGTCGTGGCGATGGACCCGACCCGCCGCCGCAGCGGCGGCGCGCTGCTGGGCGACCGCATCCGCATGAACAGCCTGTCCTCGGACAACGTGTTCATGCGCTCGCTCGCCACGCGGCGCGCGCACCTGGCGACCGCCGGCGTGCTCAAGGAAGTCATCGAGTTGTACAAGGCCTGCGGCTTCGACCTCATCCTGGTCGAGACCGCCGGCACCGGGCAGTCGGACACCGAGATCGTCGATCTCGTGGACTTGTCGGTGTATGTCATGACCAGCGAGTACGGCGCGCCGAGCCAGCTCGAGAAGATCGACATGCTCGACTACGCCGACTTCATCGTGCTCAACAAGAGCGAGAAGCGCGGCGCCGAGGACAGCCTGCGCGACGTGCGCAAGCAGTGGCGGCGCAATCACCCGGAGCGCGCCCGGCTCGCCGATGCGCAGCTGCCGGTGTATCCGACGATCGCCAGCCGCTTCAATGACCCGGGGGTGAATCGGCTGTTCGCCGCGCTGTGCGCCACGCTCGCCGCGCAGCATATCGGCGCCGGTGACTGGAAGCTCGCCGACGCGGGTCCGACCTCGCCAGGCGCGCGCGCACCGCTGATCCCCGGGGCACGCACCCGCTACCTTGCGGAAATCGCCCACGCCGGGCGCGCCGCGCGCGCGCGCGCCGAGCAGCAGTGCGAAGCTGCCCGGCGCGCGTTTGGCCTCTACGAGTCGCTCAAGGCGCTGCACGATGCCTCTGTGCCGGCGCCGCTCGAGCGCTTTGCCCAGGGCGCACTCGAGGAGCGCTCCGCGGATGCGACGCGGCGCGAGCTGCGCGCGGCCTACAACCGCGCGCTCGACGAGATCGGCGCCGCAGGGGTGGGAGAGCTCAAGGCCTGGCCGGAGCGGGTGCGCTCGGCCACCGACCCGACCTACTCCTACACGGTGCGCGAACGCCTCGTGAAGGGGGATAACTATACCGAGAGCCTCGCGCACTCACCCGTGCCGAAGCTCGCCGTGCCGCAGCTGCGCGACTGGGGCGAAGTGCTGCATTTCATTCTCACGGAGAATCTGCCGGGCGCCTATCCGTATACCGGGGGTGTCTACCCGTACCGGCGCGCGGAGGAGGACCCCACGCGCATGTTCGCCGGCGAAGGCGGACCGGAACGCACCAACCGGCGCTTCCACTACCTCGCGCACGGTCACGGCGCCGCGCGCCTCTCGACCGCGTTCGACTCGACCACCCTGTACGGTGAGGATCCGGACACGCGGCCGGACGTCTATGGCCGCACCGGCAATTCCGGCGTCTCGATCGCAACCCTTGATGACATGAAGAAGCTCTACTCGGGCTTCGACCTGTGCCAGCCCTCGACCTCGGTGTCCATGACCATCAACGGACCCGCGCCGATGCTGCTCGCGATGTTCATGAACACGGCGATCGACCAGCAGGTCGAGCGCTACCTGAAGGGCGCGGGCCGGTGGGCCGCGGCCGAGGAGAAGATTGCCGCGCTCAACGCGGCGCGCGGCGCCCCCGCGCTCGCGCCCGCCTATAAGGGCGCGCTGCCGCCGCACCATGACGGCACGGGGCTGGCGTTGCTCGGAGTGACGGGCGATGAGCTGCTCGAGCGCGAGACCTACGAGCGCATCAAGGCCGAAGCGCTGCAGGCGGTGCGCGGCACGGTGCAGGCGGACATCCTCAAGGAGGACCAGGCGCAGAACACCTGCATCTTCTCCACCGAGTTCGCGCTGCGCATGATGGGCGACGTGCAGCAGTACTTCATCGGCGAGCGGGTGCGCAACTTCTACTCGGTGTCCATCTCCGGCTATCACATCGCCGAAGCCGGCGCCAACCCCATCTCACAGCTCGCCTTCACGCTGGCCAACGGCTTCACCATCGTGGAGTACTACCTCGCCCGCGGCATGCAGATCGATGACTTCGCGCCCAACCTCTCGTTCTTCTTCTCCAACGGCATGGACCCGGAATACGTGGTCATCGGACGCGTCGCACGGCGCATCTGGGCACGCGCCATGCGCGAGCGCTACCAGGCGGGTGCGCGCAGCCAGATGCTCAAGTACCACGTGCAGACATCGGGGCGCAGCCTGCACGCCCGCGAGATCTCCTTCAACGACATCCGCACCACCCTGCAGGCGGTGTACGCGCTGTTCGACAACTGCAACAGCCTGCACACCAACGCCTACGACGAGGCGCTCACCACGCCGACCGAGGAGAGCGTGCGGCGTGCGGTCGCCATCCAGCTGATCATCAATCGCGAGCTCGGCCTGAACAAGATCCAGAACCCCTGGCAGGGCTCATTCGCCATCGACTACCTGACCGACCGGGTGGAGGAGGCGGTGTACAAGGAGTTCGAGGCGCTCGCCGAGCGCGGCGGGGTACTTGGGGCCATGGAGACGATGTACCAGCGCGGCAAGATCCAGGAGGAGTCGCTCTACTACGAGACCCGCAAGCACGATGGCTCGCTGCCGATCGTCGGCGTCAACACCTTCCTGTCCGGCGCCGACGGCGCCGACGAGCACAAGGGCGCGGCGCTGATCCGCTCCAGCGAGGCGGAGAAGCAGGATCAGGTCGCGGCGGTGCGCGCCTTCCAGG
>JBOIAH010000348.1:0-5904 GCA_050739055.1 Steroidobacteraceae bacterium
AGCGGCATCTGCGCGACGGGGTTGAAGAAATGCAGCCCGACGAGACGCTCGGGCCGCGCCAGCTTCGCGGCCAGCGGCTCGAGCAGTATGCTCGAGGTGTTGGTGGCGAGCAGCGCGCCGGGCTTCATGCGCGGCTCGAGGCGCGCATACAGCTCCTGCTTGGCCTCGAGGTTCTCGAAAATAGCCTCGATGACCACATCCGCGTCCGCGACGCCCTCGCCCGCCACGTCGGCACGCAGCCGCTCACCGGCCGCCGCACTCTTGGCCGGATCGCGCAGCCGCTTGCCGAACAGCTCGCGCGCACGCTCGAGCGCGGGCTGGACGTACTCGCTGGCGCGGTCCTGCAGCGTCACGCTGAACCCGCGCAGCGCCGCCCAGGCGGCGATGTCACCGCCCATGACCCCGGCGCCCACCACGTGCACGTGACGCACCTCGGCGGCGCCCTTGCCGCCGCCGCTCTTGAGGCGATCCTGCAGCAGAAAGACGCGCACCAGGTTGCGCGAGGCCGCGGTGGTGAACAGCTGCGCGATCGAGCGGGCCTCGGCCTCGAAGGCCTGGGGGCCGCGCGCACCGTAACGGGCCCACAGGTCGATGATCGCGTACGGGGCGGGGTAGTGCTCGCGCGGTGCGCGCCGGGCGACCTCACGCGTCAGCGAGCGCGTGACGAACGGCCGCAGCGGTGGCGTGCCCAAGAGGCGCTCGATGAACGGTGCGCGGCGCGGCGGCGGGGCCCGCAGCAGCAGCGCGCGCGCCGCGGCGCGTAGCTCGGCCTCGGGCACGAGCGCATCGACGAGACCCAAGCTTAGTGCCCGGTCGGCCCGCAACGGCTTGCCGGTGAGCATCATCTGCATCGCGGCGCGCACCCCGGCGATGCGCACGCAGCGCACCGTGCCGCCAAAACCCGGGTGAATACCCAGCTGCACCTCCGGCAGCCCAAGGGACAGCCGCTCATCACCCACCGCCACGCGGTAGCGGCAGGCGAGGGCAAGCTCGAGGCCCCCGCCGAGGGCAAATCCGTGGATGGCCGCGACGCTCGCGCAGGGCAGGGCCGCGAGGCGGATGAGTACCTGCTGGCCGCGATGGATGAGAACGTAGCCGGACTGCGCGTCCGTAATGCCGGTGAACTCGCGGATGTCGGCGCCGGCGACGAACCCGCTCTTCTTCGCAGAGATCACCGCGACGGCGCGCGGTGGGTCCTGCTCCAGGCCCTCAAGGAGAGCGTCGAGCTCCTGGAGCACACCGCTCGAGAGCACGTTGGCGGACGTCCCCGGCTTGTCCAGGGTCAGCCAGGCGATGCCGTCGGCATCGCGCTCGAGGCTCCAGCAGCGGGCGGTGTCGGTGTTCATGGCACCTGGAAATCGCACACCAGGGGGCGGTGATCCGAGAAGCGTACGTCCGGCACGCGGAACTCGCTCACCTCGATGCCCTCGCTCACCAGGATGAAGTCGAGCTCGATGCGCGGCACACGCGCCGGGAACGAGGGCAGACCTGCGGTATTGGCGCTGCGCAGGCCCGCGGCCCGCATGAACAGGTAGATCTCGTGCGTGCCCCAGAAGGTGTTGAAGTCCCCGGCGACGATTACCGGCTTGGCCGACTGCACGACCAGGTCGTGCAGTGAGCGCAGCTGGTACTGGCGCTGGCGGAACTTCAGCGACAGGTGCACGAGAAACACGCACACGTCGGTGAGCTCGAGCTCGATGATCAGGCGCTTGATCCCGGTATCAAAGTAGTGGAAGCGCTCGCCCTGCACCGTGGGAGCGGACAGGAACGCGTTGCCCTGCTTGCGCACGATCGGCATGAGGTGATTGAGCGAGCCGGTGCCGTACTTGCACTGGAAGGTCGAGTAGTGCCCGAGCTGGCGGGCGATGTGCTCGGCCTGGTTCAGCATGCCGGTGCGGATGGAGCCGGTATCCACCTCGATGAGCCCGACCACGTCCGCCTCCTCGGCGCGGATGAACTCGGTGATGTCGCTGAGGACCTTGCGGTTGCTGCGCAGGTAGCCCGCCCCGGGCACCGGCAGATGAAACGCGGGACCCGTGCCGGTGGCGTAGCGGATGTTGTAGACCAGCAGGCGCACTGTTAAATGAGGGATTTCCGGCGGCGAAGTGCTCATTCTATCCCGTGAGGGCTGTCGTGCGGCGGCGACGGGACGCCGCGGCCTTGCGCTGGGGCGCGCTTGTGCGAGACTTGCCGGTGGTGCAGGGGGACCTTAAGGGGGTTCCAATGTCGGCCAACCCGCTGCGTCTGTTCGTCACGCACGCGTGGGAGAACAGCGACGATTACTTGCGCGTGTTCGAGTACCTGGAGAGTGCGCGCAACTTTTTCTATCGCAACTACAGCACGCCGGACCAACGTCCCGGCGGGGACAAGGAAGCCCTGCGTGAGGATCTGCGGCGGCAGATCGCCCCGGTGGAAGCGGTGATCGGCCTCTCGAGTCTGCACGCGACGCACCGCGAACTGTTCACCTTTGAGCTGCTGTACGCGCAGGCGAGCCACAAGCCGGTGGTTCTCATGAAGCCTTTCGGCGCGCGCCAGGAAGTGCCCAAGGAGGTGCTCGATCTCGCCGACGAGGTGGTGGAGTGGGACGAGCGTGGGCTCGTGGACGCGATCCGCCGCCAGGCGCGTCACGAGGAGACGACGCGCTGGGACACCATCGAGTTCAAGCTGGAATGACTGCGACTACGCCTCGGCGGCGTATAGGGAAAGCACCTGCGGCACACCCTTGCCCGTCTTGGGATGCGCGGCGGCAAACCCGTTGAGCACCGCGCCATCGAGCAGCACGGCGTTCAGCGCCGGCGCTGCCCCGGGCGCGGCGCTCGCCGCCGCATCGGCCAGCGATTCGCGCGCGACCGCGGCGAACAGCCGCACCACGTTGCACGCCAGCTCGTCCGCCTCGGTACTGGACATCTTGCGCACCGTGGCGCGCACCGCGTCCTCGCCCCGCAGCGGGCGCTCGCGCGTGAGCGCGTCGTGACAGGCGCGGAACTCCTCGCGCAACGCATCGGGGAGCTCAGCGGCGTTCACGAACGCGAGATGATTGCGATAGGCGTCGGTGAGGCGATCCTTGATCGGACCTGAGCGCGCGAGCGACATCGCGGCCCCCTCAAGCTGTTCCCATGTAGTGTTCATCACTACCTCGGCGGGACGCCTTCCACCGCATGCTGCCATCCGGTCGAGCCTGCGCGGGCGGCGTCGGTTAGTTCTTGTTGTCCGGTGGGTACTGGAATCCAAGCATGCTCAAGCGGCTACAGGCGAAATATAGCTCAGACTCTAGGAAAAAAATATGGCAACTCGGTGGCGCTTCCGCCGTCTGCGGGCTGATTTCGTCGGACTTCGACGTGACCGGAGGCATTGCAGGCAATGGGTGCGGGACCTGGCCGGCCGGCCCGTAGGCGGCGGAAAACGCGCACCGTAATCTTGCGCAGTGCGTTAGATTCAGACGGCAGTCGGTTGATTTATATGAGCTTAGATCTTGCCAGGCCACGGCCCAGGGGCGCAGTGTCGGCCTGTGGCTGCCGCCTGTAGCCCTACTGCCAGCAGGTTGCCGTGGTAACAGCTCCCGCGGTGCTGGTCGCGCCCTGGGTCCCGGTCTGGTCGACCGTGAATTTCTGGCAGTCAGTGTCGGCCACCTGGATGCCGGTTGTCTGCGCGGTGATTACGTAGCCCGGCGGGGTGGGCGGCACGGTGGTGGGAACGGCCGCAATGGGCGCGATGGTGACGTTGTAATAGCCGCTGCCTACCAGCGCGAAGGTGGAGTAGCCGACGTCGGCAGGAGTGGCCGAGTAGGCGTTGTTCGTGCTGAAGAAACGCTCCTCGCGCCCGGCGAGGTCCAGCAGCGCGCTGCGGGCCTCCGTGCGGCGGGACTTTCGCACATACGACTGGTAGCTGGGCACGGCGATCGACAGGAGGAGGGCCGCGATCACTACGACGACCATGAGCTCGGTCAGGGTGAAGCCGGCCGCCCCCGCCCGTGCGGCGGCGCCCCTCGTCACGCAATGGATGCGCATCACTAGCGTCTCTCAATCCAGGTCAGGCGTTTGCCGCTCGGACCCTGCATCTGGGCGCTCGCCGAGCACAGCGGCCCGGTGCACGAGAACGGGCCCATCGACCCGACGGGAAGGTTGCCGAGCGTCTGGGTCAGGATCTGCGCCCCGCCGCCCGCGAGCACGATAAAGGGGCTGCCGGATGCGTTGGTCTGACCGCCGACTGCCGCGGTGTCGGTAAAGTGCGGGAACAGCCCGGCAATGGCGCCGCCGGTGCTCACCGATATCGCGATGGTGTTGCCGGTATCGGTCAGGGTCTTGCAGCTCAGCAGGCTGTTGTTCGCCGGAATGGTCGTGTTCACGATCAGCGCACTCAGGTACGCGAGCGGATTGAACACCACCTGCTCGCTCGCGCCGGGCAGCGTGATGTACCAGCCGTACTGCGGGGAGGTCGTGCAGGCGGGCGTGCTCATTGCCCAGCACACGGAGTTACTGGTGTTGTCGATGGCGCCGCTGGTGGCGTTTGTCGTCAGGGTCTGCTGCTGCAGGGTCGACAAGCTGATGGCCGACGGGATCGAGGCCAGACTTGCGTACTGCGTCGCGGACTTGGAATTCCAGGACGTCTGGTTCCAGTCCCAGATGCCGTACAGCTCATGCGTACCGCTCGCGTAGCTCTGCGGCGTCGTGTTGGTGAGCGGTATTTTTCGACCGGTGCCGAAGGCCAGCAGGATGCGCGGCGGGCCCGAGGGCATGGTCGTCGAGACCACCATGATCTTGGTCGTTATCGGGTGGCCGGCCGGGTCGGTGAACAGCGGCGTTGGGCTGGCAGTCCACTGCGTGGGATCGCTGTTGGTCAGATCGAAGCGCCAGACGTTGCCCAGCAGATCGCCCGCGTAGACGTAGTCGGTGATGTGATCCGCATCGAGATCCGCCGGTGCCGGTGAGGCGATGCCATTGATCCCGGTGCACGGGGCGGGAGTGCAGCCGGTCACGCCCGTGCCGATGTAATAGAAGCTCTCCGTACCGCCGCTGCTCACCACCATCACGAAGATCCCGGCATCCCCGGTTACACTGCCGTAGCCGTTGCCGAAGATCACGGCCCAGTTGCCGTTGTGCAGACGGCGGATCACCGGCACGCCGTAGGTGTTACCCAGGCTGTTGCCGCAGGTGCTGCTGCCGATGAGATTAACAGAGTGAACGCAGGTGATGGTCGTCGGCGTCCATTCGCCGAGCACGGTCGTCGCGGCGTTCGCTTCGTTGAAATTGGCGGGGTTGGTCACGTCGAGCGCGTACAGCGCGCTGCCGCCGGCCCCGAGGCCACCCACGACCCAGGTATGCCAGGCCCCGCTGTAGAACAGATCGTCGCTTGCCGGGGTGGCGTCCACGTAGAAACTATGCGCGTATTGCGCGTTCGAATAGTCGAGTGTCGCCGCATTCGGATCGGTGAGGCTGTACTGATGGATCGCCTGCAGCACGGCATTCGGCATGTAAGCCAGCACCTCCTGCCCATCGTTGCTGGTGCTGACGTAGTTGTTGTTGACATCGTACGAGCCGGCGCGGAAGCCGTGTAGCAGCCCGTCGTTGGCTCCGGTGTACACGACGTTGGTGCGGGTCTGCTCGGTCGCCGTGAAGGCGGTGTAGGTGTTGGTACCGTTCTCCGCGGCGAGCGCGGCGGGATACAAGTGGTCCTTCCACACCAGCGAGTAAGGGTTACCGGGCGGGCCAACCCAGGTCGGGCTCGAGTCCACGATGTCACCCAGTACGCTGTCGCGCGCGCGGTACAGGCCGACACCCAAGGTGTTGATCTCGTTCGAGCGATCGCCCCGCAGGTAATTCAAGCGGTTCGCCGTGCTGGTTGCATCGCCCAGGTCGAGGGTAGTCTGCTGCGCGGCTGTGAGCTTGTTCCACTCGAACGGTATCC
>JBOIAH010000349.1:0-1160 GCA_050739055.1 Steroidobacteraceae bacterium
TGTGGCCACGTACACGCGCGAGAGACCGGGCATGAGCGCGTTCGTGCTCGAGGACGGCTTCCTCTACCACACCTATTCCGCCTTTGCGCGCGGACTGGACGGCCTGTGGGGCATGTACCAGTGGCTCGACCGCGCCCCGAGGGGGCGCAACGAGACGGGCTTCTGGCTGCGCCACCACGACGCGTACGGCAAGGGCTGAGCCAGGTCGTGATCTCACGAAGCATGACTTCCGGGCGAGCGTCCGAGCAAGCTTTCCTCGGCGTCTTGGCGCTGCTCTTCGCCGCGAGCGCGGCGCTGACGATCGTGTCGTGCGCGTCCATGTCGGCGATGGGCGGGATGCCGATGCCCGATGGCCGGACGATGTCGATGGCCTGGATGCGGATGCCCGGACAGACGTGGCCCGGCGCCGCGGCGTCGTTTCTGGGGATGTGGGTCGTCATGATGGCAGCGATGATGCTGCCGTCCCTCGTGCCGATGCTGTGGCGCTACCGCCAGGCCGTCGGCAGGACAGGCGCGACGCGCCTGGGCCGGCTGACCGCGCTGGTGGGCGCGGGTTACTTCCTCGTGTGGGCCGTGTGCGGAATGGCCGCCTTTGCACTGGGCGTCGCGCTGGCGGCGCTCGAGATGCAGCGGCCGGCGCTGGCGCGCGCCGTGGCGATCGCGGCCGGCGGGGTCATCCTGATCGCCGGCGCGCTGCAGTTCACCGTGTGGAAGGCACATCACCTCGCCTGCTGCCGGGAGGCACCGGGCCGCGGCCGTACGCTGCCGGCTTCCGCCGCCGCGGCCTGGCGACACGGCCTGCGCCTCGGCCTGCACTGCAGCTGCTGCTGTGCCGGCCTGACGGCGATCCTCCTCGTCATCGGGGTGATGGACCTGCGCGCGATGGCGGTCGTGACCGCCGCCATCACCGTCGAACGCCTCGCACCGGCCGGTGAGCGCGTCGCGCGAGCCATCGGCGCCGTCGTCGTCGGGGCAGGGTTGATTCTGATCGCGCGGGCAGCCGGGCTTTAGCTGACACAGGCGACGCAGACCTACTGAGCGGGGCTGCGCGCCGCGGCGGGCCGAAGGCGCGCGCCTTCAGACAGCGAGGCGCTTCACCAGGCGCTGCTTGATCCACGGCCACTCGGAGGCGACGATCGAGTAGCGCGCCGAGTCGCGCG
>JBOIAH010000350.1:0-2502 GCA_050739055.1 Steroidobacteraceae bacterium
CTAGTGCAGCTTCAGGCGCTCGCGGGCCTGCGCCGGCGAGGCGACCCGGGCACCCATCGCCTCGATGATGGTGCGGGCCTTTTCCACCAGCTGCGCGTTGCTCGCGTAGACGCCGCGGCTCAGGTACAGGTTGTCCTCGAGGCCGACCCGTACGTTGCCCCCGAGGAGCACCGATTGGGCCACCCACGGCATCTGCATGCGACTGATGGCGAACGAGGTCCACACGCTATCGCCGGGGAGCGTATTGACCATGGCGAGCAGGTGCCCGACGTCGGCCGGCACTCCGTAGGGAATCCCGGCGCACAGCTGGATGAGAGCTGGCGCCGCGATGAGCTCCTCCCTGATGAGCTGCCGCACGAACCACAGGTTGCCGGTGTCAAATACCTCGAGCTCGGCTTTCACGCGCAGCTCGCGCAGGATGGCGGCGCCGCGGCGCAGGTAGCTGGGCGTGGAGATATAGGCACGGTTACCGTCCCCGAAGTTGAGCGAGCCGCAGTCGAGCGTAGCGATGTCCGGGCGGTACGGGCCCTCATGGCACAGATCGATCACGTGCCGCATGCGCTCTTCCTGGCTCACGAAATCGGTCCCTTCGGCCGGCGTGTCCGCGAGGCCCTGGTCCCCGACGCAGATGTAGCCGCCCATGCCGCAGGTCAGGTTCACCAGCACGTCGACCTTGCTTTCGCGGATGCGTTTCACCACTTCGCGATAGTGGCGGGTCGCCATGCTGAAGGCGCCGGTTTCCGGGTCGCGCACGTGGATGTGCACGATGGCAGCTCCGGCGCGTGCGGCCTCCACGGCCGAGGCGGCGATCTGTTCGGGGGTGATCGGGCAGTGCGGGCTCTTGGTAACCTTGGTGTCGTCGCCGGTGACGGCGCAGGTGATGATGACGTCGGGGTTCATGGCGGCCTCGGGCGCAGTGCGCGAGCGGCGTGGTAATATTATCGTGATAATAATATAACGGGCCGGCGCGGCGCGGCAAGCCGGTGGAGAGACAGCATGCAGACTCAGTTGTTGATCGCGGGAAAACTGGTGGCGGGCGAGGGCGAGCCGGAGAGGGTGCTGGATGCCGCGAGCGGCGCGCAGCTCGCCGCGGTGCCTGCGGCCAGCGTGGCGCAGGTGCAGGCGGCGGTGGCGGCTGCCGAGGACGCGTTCGACGGCTGGGCCGCTACCGCCCCGCGGGACCGTGCGGCGCTGCTGCTGAAGATCGCCGGGCGCCTCGAGGACGAGGCGCCCGCGTACGCGAGCCTCGAGTCGCGCAACACCGGCAAACCGCTCGCGGCGGCGCTCGCCGACGAGCTGCCGGCGATCGCGGACGTGTTCCGCTACTTCGCCGGGGCCTGCCGCGTGCCGCAGGGACTGGCGGCCGGGGAGTATCTGCCCGGCCACACCAGCATGATCCGCCGCGACCCGGTCGGCGTGGTGGCATCGATCGCGCCGTGGAACTATCCGCTCATGATGGCGGCCTGGAAGATCGCCCCGGCGATCGCCGCCGGCAACACCCTGGTGCTCAAGCCCTCGGAGCAGACGCCGCTCACGGCGCTGAAGCTCGCGGAGCTGCTGGCGGAGCTGCTGCCTCCGGGCGTCGTCAACGTGGTGTGCGGGCGCGGTGAGCCGGTCGGCACCAGCCTCACGGGTCATCCGCGCGTGCGCATGGTGTCCCTCACCGGGTCCGTCGCAACCGGGCAGAAGGTGCTGGCCGCTGCCGCCGGCAACCTCAAGCGCACGCACCTGGAGCTGGGCGGCAAGGCGCCGGTGATCGTATTCGATGACGCGGACCTCGAGGCGGTGGTCGCCGGGGTACGTACCTTCGCCTTCTACAACGCCGGCCAGGACTGCACCGCGGCCTGCCGGATGTACGTCGGCGCGAAGATCTACGAGCGTGTGGTGGCGGATCTCACGAGCGCGGTGCGCAGCATTCGCGTGGGATCCCAGCAGGAGGAGGGCGTGGAGATGGGGCCGCTGATCTCGCCGGCGCAGCGCGAGCGCGTCGCCGGCATGGTGGCGCGGGCGGCGGCGGCGCCGCACATCGAGGTCACCACCGGCGGGGCGGTGCGCGCCGGCAGCGGCTTCTTCTACGAGCCGACGGTCATCGCCGGCGCCCGCCAGAGCGATGAGATCGTGCAGCGCGAGGTGTTCGGGCCGGTGGTCTCGATCACCCGCTTCGACGAGCCGTCCGAGGCGCTCCGCTGGGCCAACGACTCGGAGTACGGACTCGCCTCCTCGGTGTGGACGCGGGACGTGGGGCGCGCGCTGCAGGTGGCGGCGCGCCTGCAATACGGCGCCACCTGGATCAACACCCACTTCGCCACCGTGAGCGAGATGCCGCACGGCGGCTTCAAGCGCTCCGGGTACGGCAAGGATCTGTCGGTTTACGCGCTCGAGGATTACACCGTGGTGCGGCACGTGATGGTGAGACTGTAGTGCAGGCGCGCGCCGCCGCGGCGCTGCTGGCGACGCTGGCGCTCGGCGCCTGCGGCCCCGCGCGTCACGGCGGCGCCGAGG
>JBOIAH010000351.1:0-1707 GCA_050739055.1 Steroidobacteraceae bacterium
AACTTGGCCTTGTAGCGGCGCAGTCCCTCGAAGTTATAGAAATGCTCGCCGTGGCGGAAGATGAAGTTCCCGACCCGGTGCCAGGCGGGTGCGAGCGGGTGACTCTCCAGGCCCGAGAGCGGCGCCATGCCGAGATTGAACCAGCGGAAGCCCGCGTGCCGCCCCCACAGCATCAGTTCGATGAACAGGTAGTCCATGGCGCCGCGCGGGGCGTCCGGCCCGAAACGCATCAGATCCACCGACAGCTCCTCCCGGGTCCCGGTCGTCCACAGGTTGGCGAATGCCGCCGGGACGCCCGCCACGCGCACCACGGCGATGGGGAACTGGCGCAGGTACTGCGCGGAGAACGCCCCCACCGAAAAGCGCTTCTCGCCGGTCGACTTGCTCGCGAGCCACGAGTCCGAGATCGGCTGCAGCGCCGGCAACAGCGCATCGACGCCGGGCGGCGGCACCACCTCGAAAGTCGCGCCGTCGCGCTGCGCGCGCCGGTGCGATTGCCGCAGCTCGGCGCGCGCGCCGCCCTCGAGCGAGAACTGCGGCAGCGCCACGCGCCCTTCCTCGCCGATCTTCAGCGCCGCGAGTCCCAGATCCGCGTACAGGGCGAGGCGCTCGGCGCACGCCTGATAGAACACCGTCTCGCAGCCGTGGATGTCGGACATCTCGCGCATGCGCCACACCAGTTCTTCGGCGCCGTGCTGCGAGCCCACCGGGTCGCCGAGCGCGATCCAGCTGCGGCCGGCGGTCTGGTACATGACGAAGGCATCGCCCGCCTCGTTGAACAGCAGGCGCTTGTCGCCGGTGAGCGCCGCGTTCGCCATCGTGACGTCCGATTTCTCGATGAGGGCACGCGCCCGCGCAAGATCCCCGGGTCCGGCGACCGCCGGCGCCGCAAGCGCCGGGCGCAGCATGTTCAGCAGCAGGTAGGCGGTCGCGAGCACGATGACGGCGAGCGAGGCGCGCAGCATGCGCGGCGCGTTGCCGTGCAGCGCGAAGGTCCACCACAGCTCGCCTGAATAGCTCACGTGCTGGTACGAGACGATCCCGATCCACACCGCCATGGCGATCACGCCGGTGATGCTCGCGATCCACACCGGCGTGAAGCGCTCCGCCAGGATCGCGGTCGGACGGTAGAAGGCGCGCCGGCCGAGCGTCAGTACCCCGAGCACCAGTGCCAGCAGGAGCGCCTCCTCGAAGTCCAGGCCCTTGAGGAGCGAGGCGAAGATTCCCGCGACCAGCAGCCACACCGTGATGTGATAAGCGCCCTGCACGCGGCGGAACAGCGCCCGCGCCAGCACCAGCAGCCCGAGGCCAATCATGCTGCCCGCGAGGTGCGACACTTCGAGCACCGCCAGCGGCAGGAATTGATCGAGGAACGCGAGGCGCGCCTCGATCGCGGGAGTGGCGCCCGAGAACAGCAGCAGCGCGCCGGACAGGAACGAGAGGGCACCGGCGATCTGCGGCACCACCGGCGCGATGTACTCCGAGGCCAGTCGCTGCGCCCGGGCGAGCGCCGTGCGCTGCTCGGCGAGCTCCTTGGAGCCGAACAGCAGCGTGCCAAACACCAGCGGCACCAGGTAGTACACCCCGCGGTAGGCGAGCAGGGATCCGAGCAGCGCATCCGCGGGCACGGCCGGCAGGGTGAGCAGAATCACCGCCTCGAATACGCCGACTCCGCCCGGCACGTGGCTCACGATCCCGGCGATGACC
>JBOIAH010000352.1:0-2095 GCA_050739055.1 Steroidobacteraceae bacterium
GAACTACCAGGACGTGCGCGTGGGCGACCAGATCGAATGCTTCGCGCGCGTCGAGGTGGCACGCACGCTGTCATGAGCGAGCCCCGCAGCCGGCGCATCGAGTCCGAGATCCAGCGCGTGCTCGCCGGCTTGATCGCGCGCGAGGTGAAGGATCCGCGCGTGGGCAACGTCACCATTACGGCCGTGAGTGTGGCGGCCGACATGGGCACCGCACGCGTGTTCTTCACTCCGTTTGCCTCGCTTCAGTCCCCCGCACAGGTGCGTATCGGGCTCACCCATGCCGCCAGCTTCCTGCGCGGCGCGCTCGGCCGGCGGCTCGGGCTGCGGCACGCGCCGCGCCTCACGTTCGTGCTCGATGACAGCGTCGAGGGGGCGGCGCGCCTCACCAGCCTGATCGATCGGGCGGTCGCGGCCGATCGTGCCGGACACACGGCTGCCGCGCCCGGCAGCGACGCCGCCGCCGCCACCACCACCGGCGCTGATGCGCCCGCTCCCGATTCATCCGGCGCCGACGAGTGGCGGCGCTGAAGACATGCTCAGCGGGATCCTGCTGCTGGACAAGCCGCGCGGCCTGTCGTCGAACGCGGCGTTGCAGCGCGTGCGGCAGCTATTCGACGGGCAGAAGGCCGGGCACGCAGGGAGCCTTGATCCGCTCGCCACCGGCATGCTGCCGATCTGCCTCGGCGAGGCGACCAAGATCGCCGGCGACATCGTGTCGGGGCGCAAACGCTACCGCTTCGCAGTGGACCTGGGCCGGCGCACCGCGAGCGGGGACGCCGAGGGCCCGGTCATCGAGACGGCCGCCGTACCGGCGCTGACGCGTGCGGACGTGGAGGCGGTACTCGCGCAGTTTCTCGGACGGCAGCCACAGGTTCCACCGATGTACTCGGCTCTCAAGCGCGCCGGCGAGCCGCTGTACCGCCTGGCGCGCGCCGGGTTGACCGTGGAACGCGCGCCCCGCGAGATCGAGCTCTTCGAGCTGGCGCTACTGGGGCTCGAGGGCGCCGGCGTCGAGCTCGAAGCATGCTGCTCGAAGGGCACCTACATCCGCGTGCTCGCCGAGGATATTGCGGCACGGCTCAGGACCTGCGGACACGTGACGGCGCTGCGGCGGCTGTACGTGGAGCCCTTCGAGAATGAGGCAATGCAGACCCTGGAGGCGCTGGAGTGCTCGCGCGCGGGCGGGGGCTCTCCGGCACTGCTCGCGGTCGACCGTCCTCTGCAGCACCTGCCCGCGGTGCGGCTTACGCACGCCGATGCCGCGCGGCTGCGGCAGGGCCAGGCCGTGACGGCGCCAGTGTCCGGCGCGCCACGCGGCTCGCCCGTGCACGTGACGGGCGCGCCCGTGCGCGTCCGCCTGTACGATGGGGAGGGCAGATTCTTTGGGATCGGCGCGGCGGACGGCTCGGGCGCGGTGCGGCCGCGCAGGCTGCTGAACCTCTAAGCTAATTGGCTGAAACGGCCTGCGGCCGTTTCAGCAGGCCAATCCACAACCGCACTCAACCCCGCGGACAAAGGCGTGGCTTTGCCCGCGCACAACCTGCCGGTTCCCGTAGTTGAATGAGTCGGGGCGGAAACGGCCTGCGGCCGTTTCAGCAGGCCCATCCACAACCGCAGCGCCTCAACGCACCGAGATGGCTGTGTCGAGCCTGCGCAGCGCCTCGCCCGGATCCACTGCGCCCGTGCGGCGCAGCTCCTCGGCGCTGTACGTGGAGCCGAAGGCCACGCACTGATGACCGGTGATGCGCGTGCCGGCCGGCGGCTCGCAGCCCGGCGGCACCGCGGTGGTGCCTGCACCCCGGTTCGCGGCGGTGGTCGCCGCACGCGGCGTGGAAGTCGTCGCGCACCCGGCGGCCGTCAGCGCGAGGCAGGCGCCAACGGCCAGTGACTTCAGAGCGGTAATCACCGCACCGAAGGATCGAGCAAGCGCAGAGCCCGGCCGGGGTCAGTCTGGCCGGTGTTCAGCAGATCCTGCTGCGAGTACACGTTGCCGAACCCGGCGCATTCGTCATCCTTCAGGGGGATTCGCGTGGCCGTCTGGCCCACGCAACCCGCATGCACCGGCTTCGCGGAAGCATCCGCCGCCGCCTTGTTC
>JBOIAH010000353.1:0-3649 GCA_050739055.1 Steroidobacteraceae bacterium
CCTCGAGGTCGTCGGTGGCCGGCCCCATCGTGGCGACGATCTTGGTGCGCCTGAGCATGGACGGGCCCGCGCGCCTTTAGCCCCGGGCGCGCCGCTCGAGCACCGCGACGGCCGGCAGCGTCTGGCCCTCCACGAACTCGAGGAATGCGCCGCCGCCGGTCGAGATGTAGGAAATGCCCTCTTCGACCCGGTACTTCTCGATGGCCGCGAGGGTGTCGCCGCCCCCGGCGAGCGAAAACGCCTTGCTGCGCGCGATCGCCTGGGCAATGGCGCGCGTGCCTTCGCCGAACTGCTCGAACTCGAAGACCCCGACCGGCCCGTTCCACAGGGTCGTGCCGGCGGCTTGCAGCAGCGCACTGAAGCGATCGGCGCTGTCGGGCCCGATGTCGAGGATCAGCTCGTCGGAGCGGACCTCGTGCACCGCTCGCACGTCGGCGTGCGCCGTGGCGGCGAACTCCCTGCCGACCACGACATCCGTCGGCAGGGGAATCTCGGTGCCGCGCGCGCGCGCCTTGTCCATGAGACGGCGGGCGACGTCCAGCATCTCCCGCTCGTGGAGCGACTTGCCGACCGCGACCCCGGTGGCGGCCAGAAACGTGTTGGCGATGCCGCCGCCCACGATGAGCTGGTCGACCTTCTCCAGCAGCGACTCGAGCACCATCAGCTTGGTGGACACTTTCGAGCCCCCGACCACCGCCACCAGCGGTCGCGCCGGTTGGCGCAGCGCGCGCTCCAGCGCCTCGAGCTCCCCTACCAGCAGCGGCCCCGCGCACGCCACCGGCGCGAAACGCGCCACGCCGTGGGTACTGGCCTCGGCGCGGTGCGCGGTGCCGAAGGCGTCCATGACGAACACTTCGCACAGCGCCGCCATGCGCCGCGCCAGCTGCTCGTCGTCCTGCTTCTCACCCTTGTTGAAGCGCACGTTCTCGCACAGCACGGCGCTGCCGGCTTCGCAGTCGACCCCGTCGAGCCACTGCTTGCGCAGCGGCACGGGCCTGCCGAGCAGCTCCGAGAGGCGCGCCGCGACCGGCGCCAGGCTCAGGGCCGGATCGTCCTGCCCCTCCTTCGGCCGGCCGAGATGCGACAGCACGAACACCTTGGCGTGCTGATCCAGCGCGTAGCGGATGGTGGCGAGCGAAGCGCGGATGCGCGCGTCGCTCATGACCACGCCGTCCTGCACCGGTACGTTGAGGTCCTCCCTGATGAGGACCCGCTTGTTGCGCAGGTCTGCATCCCTCATGCGCAGTACGTTCATGACGCGCGCGACCACGCGAGCGTGGTATCGATCATGCGGTTGGAGAAGCCCCACTCGTTGTCGTACCAGGCGCACACCTTGACCAGTGTGCCGCCGATCACCTTGGTGAGGGTGGCGTCGAAAACCGACGAGTGTGCGTCGTGGTTGAAGTCCACCGAGACCAGCGGCGCGTCGTTGTAGGCGAGGATGCCCTTGAGCGGACCGGCGGCGGCTTCCTCGAACGCCTGGTTGACCTCCTCGGCGGAGGTCGCGCGAGCGGCGCTGAAGGTGAGATCCACCAGCGACACGTTGATGGTAGGGACGCGCACCGCAAAGCCGTCGAGCTTGCCCTTGAGCTCCGGCAGCACGAGTCCCACGGCCGCGGCTGCCCCGGTCTTGGTCGGGATCTGCGACATGGTGGCCGAGCGAGCCCGCCGCAGGTCGGAGTGGTAGACGTCGCTCAGCACCTGGTCGTTGGTATATGCATGGATCGTGGTCATGATGCCGGCCGCGATCCCGACCTTGCGGTGCAGCACCTGGGCGACGGGCGCGAGACAGTTGGTGGTGCACGAGGCGTTGGAGATCACGGTGTAGCCGCGCTTCAACACGTGGTGGTTGACCCCGTAGACGATGGTGGCGTCCACGTCCTCGCCCCCGGGCGCGGAGATCACCACCTTCCTCGCTCCGCCCGTGAGGTGCGCTCCCGCCCTGGCCTTGCTGGTGAAGAGCCCGGTGCATTCGAGTACGTACTCGACGCCGAGTTCGCCCCACGGCAGCTTCGCCGGGTCGCGCTCGGCGAGCACGCGGATGCGATCGCCGTTTACCACCATGCAGTCGCCGTCGACCTGCACCTCGCCGGCGAACCGGCCGTGCACGGTGTCATGGCGCGTCAGGTGCGCGTTGGCCTTCGGGTCGGCGAGATCGTTGAGCGCCACGATCTTAAGCTCCCCGGTGCGCCGGCCCTCGTACAGGGCGCGCAGCACGTTGCGTCCGATGCGGCCATAACCGTTGATGCCGACCTTGATTGCCATGCTGTCAAACCTCCAGCAGTGCGCGTACCTGTTGCGCAATATTATCGGCGGTGAAGCCGAAATGAGTGAAAACATCCGGCCCCTTGCCCGAGGCGCCGAAGCAATCGATGCCGAGCACCCGGCCCGCGGCGCCCACGTAGCGCCACCAGCACTGGGTTGCACCCGCCTCCACCGCGAGCCGGCGCGTCACCGCGCGCGGCAGGACCGCCTCGCGGTAGGCCTCCGGCTGGGCATCGAACGTCTCGGTCCCCGGCATGGACACGAGGCGCACGCGCCGGCCGGCGGCATTGAGCGCGCTCACCGCCGGTGCCGCGATGCCGACCTCCGAACCGGTCGCGATCACGATGGCCTCGGGCGTGCCGCCGCCGTCGATCAGCACGTAGCCGCCGCGGCTGATGAGAGCGAGCTGGGCGGGGGTGCGCGGCTGCTGCGGCAGCCCCTGGCGCGTCAGCACCAGCGCCGAGGGTCCGTGGCGCTCGATGGCGAGCGTCCAGGCCACCGCGGTCTCGGCCGCATCGCACGGTCGCCACAGATTCATGTGTGGCAGCGCGCGCAGGCTGCTCAAGTGCTCGATCGGCTGGTGAGTCGGCCCGTCCTCGCCCAGACCGATGGAGTCATGCGAGTACACCAGGAGCACGCGCAGGTTCATCAGGCACGCGAGGCGCACGGCGTTGCGCGCGTAGTCGGAGAACACCAGGAAGGTGCCCCCGTAGGGAATGAGGCCGCCGTGCAGCGTGATGCCGTTCATGATTGCGGTCATGCCGAACTCGCGCACGCCGTAGTGCAGGTAGTCGCCGCGCTCGTCCGCCGGGGTGACGGTGCGCGCCTCCTTGAAAAAGGTGCTGTTCGACTGGGTGAGGTCGGCCGAGCCGCCGAAGATCTCCGGCAGCGCCGGCGCCAGGATGTTGAGCACCGCCTGCGAGGAGGCGCGGGTCGCCTGCGGCGCGGTCTGCTTGGTCATGGTCTCGAGGATTTGCGCCGCGGTCTCGCGCCAGGTGGCGGGCAACTCCCCGCGCATGCGGCGCTCGAACTCACGCGCCTCCTGCGGAAACGCGCTCGCGTAGCGCGCGAGCAGCTCGCGCCACGTGGCCTCAAGCGCCGCGCCGGCCCGGCGGTGGTCCCAGGCGGCGCGGATCTCCTCGGGCACGACGAACGGCGGGTACGGCCAGCCCAGAGTCTGGCGCGCCGCCGCTACTTCGTCCGCGCCGAGCGCCTCGCCGTGCGCCTCCTTGGTGCCCTGCCGGTGGGGCGCGCCGTAGCCGATGATGGTCTTGCAGCAGATGAGAGAGGGGTGCCCGGTTTCCGCCCGCGCCGCGCGGATCGCGCCCGCGACCGCCTCCGCATCCAGGCCATCGACGCCGGGCACGACGTGCCAGCCGTAGGC
>JBOIAH010000354.1:0-2252 GCA_050739055.1 Steroidobacteraceae bacterium
CGGTGGACGAGCCCGACGCGCGCCGCCAGCTCGCCGTCAGGGAGCTCAAGGTCATCTCCCTGGAACCGATGCGGCGATTGCGCCGCCTGTTCCAGGCGCCACATTTGCAGGTCGCGGTGTTCAGCCAGCAGCTCGTGTCGCTGCTCGAGGCGGGATTGTCGCTGGTCGAGGCGCTCGAGGCGCTGGCGCAGAAGGAATCGAACACCACGACCAAGCGCACGCTCGACCGCATCCTGGCGCGTCTCTACGAGGGCCAGACGCTCGCCGCGGCGGTCGCAGAGCATCCGGCCACTTTTCCGGATCTGTACGTCGCCTCGGTGCGGGCCAGCGAGAAAACCGGCGCGTTACGCGAGGCGCTGACACGCTACATCGCCTATCAAGAGCAGGCCGACGCACTGCGCAAGACCCTGGTCAACGCCAGCATTTATCCGGCCGTGCTGCTGGTGGCGGGCCTGCTCGTGATGCTGTTCCTCATGGGCTACGTCGTGCCGCGCTTCAGCGCGATCTACGCGGATGTCGGCACCGACCTGCCGCTCGCCTCGCGGCTGCTGCTTCAGTGGGGCCAGCTGATAGATGCGCATGCGGGCCTGGTCGTCGCCGGCACGCTCGCCGCGCTCGTCGGCGCCGGCTACGGCCTGACGCGTCCGGCCGTGCGCACCGCCGCCGGGGAGTGGCTAGCCCGCATTCCCGCGGTCGGCCACCAGCTGCATATCTATCAGCTCGCGCGCCTGTATCGGACCACCGGAATGCTGGTGCGCGGCGGAATGCCGGCGGTACCCGCGCTGCGCATGTCGAGCGGGGTGGTGCTCGCCGCCTCGCGCGCCGCCTACGCCGCCGCGACCCGCGCCGTGAGCGAAGGGCAATCGCTCGCTGAAGCGATGGAACGCAACGGCCTCACGACGCCGGTGGCGGCACGCATGCTGCGGGTCGGCGAGCGCAGCGGCAACATGGGCGAGATGATGGAGCGCATCGCGGATTTCTGCGATACCGAGCTGGCGCGCTGGGTGGCGGTGATGACGCGTCTGATCGAACCGGTGCTCATGATCGTGATCGGATTGATCATCGGAGTGATCGTCGTGCTCATGTACTTCCCGATCTTTCAGCTCGCCGGGAGTATCCAGTGAACGCGGCGCTGGGCGAAGTGCTCGAGCGGCCCGCCCCGCTCGCGGAACCCCCGGGCGGGGTGCCCGCCGGCGCGGGCCCGGCACCTGCCGCTGCGATCGACGAGCCCTCGATCGCCCGGGCCATGAGGGACGCGCAGCGGCTGAACCGCCCGGTGCTCGAGCTGCTGGCGGAGAGCTGCGGGCTTGGCGGGGATCGCTATGCCCGGGCGCTCGCCGGCACGTTCGACTACCGCTTCATATCCAGCGGCGAGCTCGCGCAGCTCGAGCCCGATTTTTCCGTGCTACCCCCCGCGGATGCGACCCGCCGCCACTGCGTCGTGGTGCACGAAGGCGAGCGGCTGCTGGCGATCTTTGCCGATCCGTTCGATCAGACGTTGCGCGGCTGGCTGGAGCTGCGGGTCAGCGCGCCCCTCGAGTGGGCGCTGGCAGCGCGCGAGGAGCTGTCGAATCTGATCGCGCGCCGCGCCGCAGCGCTGCGCGCGATCGATACGGTGCTGCCGGAGACCGAGCAGGGCGCCAAGGGCGAGGAGGGCGTCGACAATCTCTCCTACGTCAGAATCAGCGAGGACACGAGCCCCGTAGTGCGTCTGGTGCACTCCACCGTGTACGACGCGTTGCGCGCCGGCGCCAGCGACATTCACCTGGAGTCGATCGCGAGCGGGCTAGTGGTGCGTTATCGCCTGGATGGCGTACTGGCCAGCATTGCGACGGTGCGCGGCGTCGAGACCGCCGAGCAGATCATTTCGCGTATCAAGGTCATGTCGGAGCTGGACATTGCCGAGCGGCGTGTCCCGCAGGACGGCCGCTTCAAGATCGCCATAGACGGCCGCCCGATCGACTTCCGCGTGTCGATCATCCCGAGCATTTTCGGCGAGGACGCGGTGCTGCGTATCCTCGACAAGCAGGCGCTCACCAAGATGAGCGGCCTGCGGCTCGAGGTGCTGGGTTTCGAGTTCAACATCATCGAGCAGCTGCGCCGCCTGAGCGCGCTGCCCTACGGCATGCTGCTGGTCACCGGTCCGACGGGTAGCGGCAAGACCACCACCCTGTATGCGGCGATCTCCGAGACCCACACCGGACGCGACAAGATCATCACGATCGAAGACCCGGTCGAGTACCAGTTGCCGG
>JBOIAH010000355.1:0-7501 GCA_050739055.1 Steroidobacteraceae bacterium
GCGGCCGTGAATGCGGCGCGCAAGCATCGCGGGCTGCCCGAAGTCGACGCGTTCGAGTTTCTCGACATCGTGCGCGACAAGATGAAGCTCATGCGCATGGACGAGAGCTTCCTTTCGCGCGGCGTGAACGAAGGATTCTCCGGCGGCGAGAAGAAGCGCAACGAGATCCTGCAGATGCTGGTGCTCGAGCCGCGCCTCGCGATCCTCGACGAGACCGACTCCGGGCTCGACATCGATGCGCTGAAAGTGGTGGCGGCCGGCGTCAATTCGCTGCGCTCGCCGGACAGGTCTTGCGTGCTGGTCACGCACTACCAGCGGCTGCTCGAGTACGTCGTGCCCGATTTCGTGCACGTGCTGGTGCGCGGGCGCATTGCCCGCAGCGGCGATCGCATGCTGGCGTTGGAGCTGGAGCGGCGCGGCTACGACTGGGTGAGCGGGGAGGCGGCATGAGTGCCATGAGCGCCACCCCCCTCACCGCCCGAATCGCCGCCGAGCATGCGGACGCCTCGCGGGCGCTGCCGCCGCGGCTGCCCGGGTCGGTCCGCCGGCGCGCGGCGATGGCCGCGCTCGAGTCGGGCGGCCTGCCGGTAGCGCGCGATGAGAACTGGCGGTACGCGAACCTGCGCCCGCTCGAGCGCCTGAAGTTTGCCCCGGCGGCCGTGGCGCACCTGGCCGAATCCCCGGCCGCAGGCGTGCAGCCCGCGGACCTGCCGGCAGCGGTCCCCGGGTATTCGCGCTACGTGTTCGTGGACGGGGTGTTCGCACCCGCATTGTCCGCCGCGTTGCGCTCGACATCCGCCGTGATCACCCCGCTCGCGTCCTTGGCGGATGAGGCCGGCGCGCCCATCCCCACGCCGCGCCGCGGCAGCCCTCATGAGCGCAGCGTGGATGAGCGCTTCGCGCTGCTCAATGAGGCGTTTGCCACCGACGGCGCCGCCATCTCGGTGAGCGCCGGGGGGACCGACCCGGCGCGCCTCGAGCTCGTGTTCGTCGCGAGGGCGGACGCGCTCAGCGGCGCGTCCTACCCGCGCGTGGAACTGCACCTCGAGCCGCGCTCGAAGCTGGCGCTCATCGAAAGGCACGTCAGCTCAGCCGAGCACGCGAGTTTCGTGAACAGCGCGGTGAGCGTGGAGCTCGGCCGCGGCGCCACCCTGCAGCACTACCGGCTGCAGGAACTCGCACCGCGCGCGGTGGTGTTCGACACCTTGTCGGGGCAGCTCGCCGAGGACGCGGTCTACCGGCTGCACGGCATCGGCAGCGGCGCGCAATCGGCCCGCTCGACCCTGCACGTGCGACTCACCGGGGAACGCGCCGAGCTGTCCCTGGCGGTGGTCGCGCTCGGAGACCGGCAGCAGGTCCAGGACACGTTCGCCCTGGTGGAGCACGCGGCCCCGCGCGCGCGCACCACACAGACCTTCCGCGGAATTTCCGCCGGCCGCGCGCGCGTGGCGTTCAACGGCAAGATCGTGGTCTCGCCGGAGGCGGCGGGAACGGATTCGCGGCAGTCCCTGCGCGGCCTGCTCGCGGGCCCGGAGGCGGAAATCGACCTGCGGCCGCAGCTGGAGATCTACACCGACGAGGTGCGCTGCAGCCATGGAGCGACCGCCGGCAAGCTCGACGAGAACATGCTGTTCTACCTGCTGTCGCGCGGCCTGGACCGCGACGCCGCGCAGCGCCTGCTGAAATGGGCCTTCCTCGGGGACGTGCTGGCGAAGATCGAAGTGCCGGAGCTGCGGCGCCAGATCGAGCGGCGGCTCGCCGCCCAGATGCAGGGCGCTCCGCCCCTCGAGGAGCTGCGCTGATGGCGGCCAACGTCTCACTCGCCGGCCGCGCGCCGCCGCTCGACGTGGAGCGCGTGCGCCGGGACTTCCCCATCCTGCAGACCATGGTCAACGGGCACCCGCTCGTGTACCTCGACAGCGCCGCATCCGCGCAGCGTCCGCTGCCGGTGCTGCGCGCGGTCGAGGACTACGAGACCCGCTCGCACGCCAACGTGCATCGCGGCGTGCATGCGCTCAGCCAGGCGGCCACCGCGGCCTACGAAGGCGCCCGCGAGCGCGTGCGCCGCTTCATCAACGCGCGCTCGATGCGCGAGATCATCTTCGTGCGCGGCACGACCGAGGCGATCAACCTGGTAGCGCAGGCCTACGCGCGGCCGCGCTTGCAGGCCGGCGATGAGATCCTCATCACCGCACTCGAGCATCACGCCAACATCGTGCCCTGGCAGATCGTGTGCGAGCAGACCGGCTGCACGCTGCGAGTGGCGCCGATCAACCGGCGCGGCGAGCTCGGCTACGACGAATTCCTCGGGCTGCTGGGTCCGCGCACGCGCCTGGTGGCGGTCGCGCACGTGTCCAACGCACTCGGCACGGTGCTGCCGGTGAAGCGCATCGTCGAGGCGGCGCACGCCCAGGGAGCCCGGGTGCTCATCGACGGCGCGCAGGCGGTCCCGCACTCGCGCGTCGACGTGCGCGCACTGGGCGCCGATTTCTATGCCTTCTCGGGCCACAAGCTCTACGCGCCCACCGGCATCGGGGTGCTGTACGCGCGCGAGGAGCTGCTCGCCGCGATGCCGCCCTGGCAGGGCGGCGGGGACATGATCCGCACGGTGTCCTTCGAGAAGACCACCTACAACGAGCTGCCGTGGAAGTTCGAAGCCGGCACGCCCAACATGTCCGGCGCCGTAGGACTCGCGGCCGCCATGGACTACGTCGAGAGCCTGGGGCTGGAGGCAATTGCCGCCCACGAACAGCGCCTGCTCGAGCTCGCCACCGCGCAGCTCGCGCGCCTGCCGGGCATCGAGCTCATCGGCACCGCCGCCCACAAGGCCTCGGTGCTGTCGTTCACCCTGGCGGGAGTGCACGCGCACGACCTCGGCACGATCCTCGACACCCAGGGCATCGCGGTGCGCACCGGCCACCACTGCGCCATGCCGGTCATGACCTTCTTCGGGATCCCGGCCACGGCGCGCGCCTCGTTCGGCTGCTACAACACCGAGGGCGAGGTCGCAAGCCTGGTCGCGGCGCTGCGCAAGGCGCGCGAGGTATTCGGCTGATGGACCTGAAGGACCTCTACCGCGACGTGATCCTGGATCACAACCGCCACCCCAGGAACTTCGGCCGCATCGACGGGGAGGTGAGCCAGGCGGACGGCCACAACCCGCTGTGCGGGGACCGCCTGTCGGTGTTCGTGCGCATGAACGGCGAGCGCCTCGAGGACATCCGCTTCGAAGGCAAGGGCTGCGCGATCTCCACCGCCTCCGCCTCGCTCATGACGGAAGCGGTCAAGGGCAAGAACCGCGCGGGAGTGCGCCGGCTGTTCGACCAGGTTCATGCGCTGCTCACGCGCCAGGACGCGGTGCCCGACGCCGCGCTCGGTAAGCTCGCGGCGCTGTCGGGGGTGCGGGAGTTCCCGGCGCGGGTGAAATGCGCAAGCCTGTGCTGGCACACGCTCAACGCAGCGCTCGAGCACGGCGCGGCGAGCGTGTCCACGGAGTAGGCAGCGCATGCGCCGCCACGAGAACGAGCCGTTCGTCGTGAACCGCGAGGTGCGGGCGGTGATCGTCCCGGCCGGGCAGGAAGTGAAACTGAAGCCCGGCCAGGCCGGCTACATCACCCAGGCGCTCGGCGGCAGCTTCACCGTGTACCTGGAAGGCAACCTGTTCCGCATCGCCGGCGAGGATGCCGACGCCATCGGCCAGCACGCGGTGAAGGCGCCCGAGCTGCCGCCCAACGCCACCGGGGAGGACGTCCGCAAGCTCGCGTGGGAGCAGATGCGCGGCTGCTACGACCCCGAGATCCCGATCAACATCGTGGACCTCGGGCTGGTGTACGACTGCAACGTGAAGCAGAACGAGGACGGCACGCGCACCGTCGAGGTGCAGATCACGCTCACCGCTCCGGGCTGCGGCATGGGCGAGATCCTGGTGGATGACGTGCGGGACAAGATCCAGCGCATCCCCACGGTACGCGAGGCGCGCGTGGAGCTGACCTTCGATCCGCCGTGGAATCAATCCATGATGTCGGAAGCGGCGCGCCTGCAGACGGGGATGTTCTGACGGCCTGGATCGACATCGGCGCCGCGGAAACGGTCGGCGAGGCGGTCCCCGTGTCCGTCGAAGTCGACGGCGTGGCGGTGGTTGTCGTGCGCTGCGGGCGCGAGCTGTACGCAGTAGAAGACCGTTGCACACACGACGGCGAGTCCTTCACGGGGGCTGAAGTGCAATCCTGCGAACTCATCTGTCCGCGACACGGGTCGCACTTCAGCCTGCGCACCGGCGAGGCCCTCAGCCCGCCGGCTTACGAGCCGCTGCGCACCTACGCGGTGCGCGAGCAGGACGGGCGCATCCTGGTGGAAGCCGAAGCGTGAGGCGCCGTGCATGAGACGCCTGACGCTGATGCGCCACGCGGATGCCCGCTGGAACGATCCGCGCATTGCCGACTTCGCCCGACCGCTGAACCGGCGGGGAATCGCCGCGGCGGAGACGATGGCGCGCCGGCTGCTGGAGCTCGCGCTGGTGCCCGACCGGCTGCTCACCAGCACCGCGCGGCGCGCCGAGCAGACCGCCGACATCGTGGCGCGCGAGCTGTCGCTGTCGGTGAGAAACGTGCTGCGCGATGAAGCGCTGTACCTCGCCAACGCGGCGGACCTGCTGAAAATCATCCAGGGCACCGGCCCGCGCATTACGCACCTGATGATGATCGCGCACAACCCGGGCGCTTCCGATCTCATTCACATGCTGGTGCCCAAGGGCGGCATCGCCACGCTCACGACCGCGGCGGCCTGCTCGATCGTGTTCGAAGCGGACAGCTGGCACACGATCCGCGCCGAGGCCGTCACCAGCGTACAGCACGAAGCGCCGTCGCGGTTCTTCGGCCTGTTGGGCTAGTCGCAGGCGAGCGGCGCGCGCGGCGGGCCAGTACCGCTCAACACTCCGGCACGTTGACCGCGAGCCCGCCCTGCGAGGTTTCCTTGTAGATGGTGGACATGTCCTTGCCGGTCTGGCGCATGGTGGCGATCACCTGATCGAGCGACACCTTGTGCGTGCCATCGCCGCGCATGGCGAGGCGCGCGGCATTCACCGCCTTGACCGCCCCCATGGCATTGCGCTCGATGCAGGGAATCTGCACCAGTCCCGCCACCGGGTCGCAGGTGAGGCCGAGGTTGTGCTCCATGCCGATCTCGGCGGCGTTCTCGACCTGCTCGTTGCTCCCTTGCAGCGCCGCCACCAGCCCCGCGGCGGCCATCGAGCAGGCGACGCCCACCTCGCCCTGGCAGCCCATCTCCGCTCCGGAAATGGAGGCGTTGCGCTTGTAGAGCATGCCCATGGCCGCGGCCGTGAGCAGGAAGCGCACCACGCCCTCATCGTTCGCCCCCGCCTCGAAGCGCCGATAGTAGTGCAGCACCGCCGGCACGATGCCGGCCGCGCCGTTAGTGGGTGCGGTGACAACGCGGCCGCCGGCGGCATTCTCCTCGTTCACCGCCAGTGCATAGGCGTTGAGCCAATCCATGGCATCGAGGTGACTCGTGGTTCGGCTCTCGGTCAGCAGACGCTGCAGCCGGGGCGCACGGCGGGGCACCTTGAGCACTCCTGGCAGAACCCCCGTCTGGCGAAAGCCGCGCTCGACGCAGGCCTGCATGACCTGCCAGACATGCAGCAGCTTCGCGCGCACCTGCGCGTCCGTCGCGAGTGCGCGTTCATTCGCCAGCACCAGCTCGAAGATCTCCAGGCCGTGCTCGCGGCACAGCGCCAGCAGCTCATCCCCCGAAGCGAACGGGTATGGCGGCGCGGCGTGCACCGCGGCGTCGCGCGCCTCGGACTCAGCGCCGCGGACGATGAAGCCGCCGCCGATGGAGTAGTAGTCCTCCTCGCGTAGCACCCGCCCCTCGCGCGCCAGCGCCGTGAAGCGCATGCCGTTCGAGTGCCGCGCCAGACGCTCGTGGTGCATGAACAGCAGCTGCATCGGCTCGTCGAAGGCGATCTCATGTTCGCCCAGCAGGCGCAGCCGCCCGCTCGCGCGGATGCGCTGCAGCAGCGGCTCGATGCTGTCCGGATCGACCGTCTCGGGCTCCGCACCCTCGAGCCCCGCGAGGATCGCGCGGTCGGTGCCGTGACCCACGCCCGTGAACGCCAGCGACCCGTACAGGCGCACCGCGATCTGGTGCGTTGCGCCCAGCAGCCCATCGCGCTTCAGTCCCAGGGCGAACTCACGCGCCGCCCGCATCGGGCCCATGGTGTGCGAGCTCGAAGGGCCGATGCCGACCTTCAGAATGTCAAAGACGCTCAAGGTCATGACTTGTGGAATCTCCGGGCACACGCGCGGCGGGGCGCAGCCTCGCCGCGCAGTCTGCAGTGTACTCGCCGGCTCGACGTGTTCTGCAGCGACCTTGGGCGGCTCAAATGCGACCCCGCAGCCGCCGTAGCAAGCTCCGCTCACGCTTGTCGGGGCGCTTCCGGGGTCGCGGGGTGAGCGCCGCGGCGAGCTTCATGCTCGCGGCGAACTGCCCGCGGCGGGCGGCGCTGCCCGCGCTCTCCTCGTAACAGCTCGCCGCCTGCGCCGCCGGTCCGCGCCGCGCCGGGATGTCGGTTACCCGGCATTCAAACTCCAGCGCACCGCGCATGAAGCTCACCCGATCTGCGCTGCGCACCCCGTGCGCGGGCTTCACGCGCTCGCCGTTCACGTGCACCCGCCCGCCGCGCACTGCCTGCGCGGCGAGCACCCGTGACTTGAACAGGCGCACGGCAAACAGCCAGCGGTCGATGCGCGCCGTGCCGGGTTGGCCGGCGGCGGAGGTTACGGCCATGGCGCTACAGTATAATTGCTTCTCATGAACGAGGCCGTCATCGGGCGCCTGCGCGGCGAGCTCGCCGCGTTGCGCGAGCAGGGTCTGCACAAGGGTGAGCGCGTCCTCGCAGGTCCCCAGGGCGGGGTGGTGCGCGCCGGCGGCCGCGAGGTCATCAACCTGTGCGCCAACAACTACCTGGGACTCGCCAACCACCCGGCGGTGCGCGCGGCAGCGCAGCGGGCGCTCGATCAGTACGGCTACGGCATGGCCTCGGTGCGCTTCATCTGCGGCACGCAGCAGTGCCACAAGGACCTGGAGGCGCGCCTCGCCCGCTTCCTCGGCACCGAGGACGTCATCCTGTATTCCTCGTGCTTCGACGCCAACGGAGGGCTGTTCGAGACGCTGCTCGATGAGCGCGATGCGGTGATCTCGGACGCGCTGAATCACGCCAGCATCATCGACGGTATCCGCCTGTGCAAGGCGCAGCGTTACCGCTACGCCAACAGCGACATGGGGGAACTGGAGAACTGCCTGCAGCAGGCGCAGGAAGCGCGCACGCGCCTGATCGCCACCGACGGGGTGTTCTCCATGGACGGCTTCATCGCCAACCTGCGCGGCATCTGCGACCTGGCGGAAGCGTACGACGCGTTGGTCATGGTCGACGACTCGCACGCCACCGGCTTCATGGGGGCCGGGGGCCGCGGCACGCCCGAGC